>JBPCQM010000165.1:0-8563 GCA_050998115.1 Pseudolabrys sp.
GTGCCGTGGATGCGATAGACCGTGTTGCCAAGGTTCATGGCGCGCGCGCCGAGCGGATTGCCGGGGCCGCCGGCCATGAAGCGCGGCAAATAAGGCTGGCGCTCGATCATCTCCGGCGGCGGCACCCAGTCCGGCCACTCGCGCTTGCGCGTGATGCGGAGCAGGCCCTGCCATTGAAAGCCGTCGCGGCCGACGCCGATGCCATAGCGCAGCGCGCGCCCGTTGCCTTGCACGAGATAAAGATATCGCTCCGACGTCTGAACGATGATGGTGCCAGGCGGCTCGGTGCTGCGATAGAACACCAGCTGGCGCTTGAATTCCGGCGCCAGTTCTTCGTCGGCCGGGTCGGGGACCAGATTCGGCTGATCGCTGATCGACAGTTTTGCCCGTTGCGCGAAGGCTTGCGGCGCGGCCATCGTGAGCGATGCTGCAACGATCAATGACAAGAAAACCGGGTGACGGATTGATTGCATGGTCGCCTTTCCAATGCCAGGGGGCTCAGTTGCGGTATCATATCGAGTCACGGCTTAAAAGAAATGGCGCCAAAACGCATGGTCCCAAAGGACCCGCCCCGGGTCATCTATTACGTCCGCCATGGCGAAACCGACTGGAATGTCGACGGCCGGCTGCAGGGGCGACACGACATTGCGCTCAACGCGCGCGGCCTCGCCCAGGCGACGCATTGCGGCGAGGTTTTGCGCGAACTGTTGGCGCGCGAAGGCACGGATGCTGCCACCCTCGATTATATCACGAGTCCGCTCGGCCGTGCGCGGCAGACAATGGATCTTGTGCGGGAGGAACTTGGGTTGCCGGGCGACGGCGTCCGGATCGAGCCGCAGCTTGCCGAGATTTCATTCGGTGAGTGGGAAGGCTTCACCATTGCCGAACTGCGCAATCGCGATCCGCAGCGCATTGCCGCGCGCGAGCACGACAAATGGCGCTTCATTCCGCCCGGCGGGGAGAGTTATGAGGCGATGGCGGGGCGTATCGGCGCCTGGTACCGCAGTCTGACACGCGATGCGGTGGTGACCGCGCACGGCGGCACCGCGCGCGGGCTGCTCGCTTATCTTGGCATCGCCGAGCCAGCGGCGGCGCCGCTGGTCGATATCGCGCAGGGCGTCGTTTATGTGTTCGCCGGCGCAAATTTGACGCGCTACGCCTGATTGCAGTGGCCTGCAAACCGAAACGGCCGGACCTGATGGTCCGGCCGTCCTGTGCGCAACAGCGCGAACTCAATGATAGAGATTAGGCGGCGATCCGGTAGAGGATCAGGCCGGACTTCTTCTCCATCTTGTCCATCTTCTTCTTTTTTTTTTCGGCCGAGAGGTCAGTCGCGTTCAGCGACGACTTCTTGTCCATCTTATCCATCTTCTTCATCTTCTTTTTCTTCTTCTTGGCGGAGAGATCGGTCGCGGTCAGCGACGACTTCTTCTCTATTTTGTCCATCTTCTTCATCTTCTTTTTCTTCTTCTTGGCAGAGAGGTCGGTCGCGGTCAGCGACGACTTCTTTTCCATCTTGTCCATTTTCTTCATTTTCTTCTTTTTCTTGGCCGAGAACTGGTCGCTCTTGATAACGCCGTCAGTGGCCGGAGCCGCAAGGGACGGCAGGCTCGTCGCGGTGAGCAGGCCAAGCGCGGCAGTGATTGCAATTGCGGTACGCATGTTGGTGTCCTTGTTGGTCGTTGTCGGATGGCAGGAGCTTTGACGGTTTCGGTTGCCCGGCCTTTCACCCCCTGACCAATAGGAACTCGAATAGCCGATCCAAAATGAACGCAGAATGAGTGGAGTCGAAAAACGTTGATCTGTCCGCGGCTTAACGGTCATTCAGCTTTCCATTAACGGCTGTTCAGTCTGTCGCGGCGTTGTTTGACCGGCGTAAAGGTGCGGGCTACCAAACGGCGCAAGGCGGAACTTCATGTCTTTCAATACGTTCGGTCACCTTTTCAGATTCACCAGCTTTGGCGAGAGCCACGGACCGGCGATCGGCTGCGTAATCGATGGCTGTCCGCCGCGCATTCCGCTCACCGCCGCCGATATCCAGCGCGAACTCGACCGCCGCCGGCCGGGGCAATCCCGCTTTACCACCCAGCGCCAGGAGCCGGACGCGGTGAAGATCATGTCCGGCGTCTTCATCGACGAGGCAAGCGGCCGCCAGGTAACTACCGGCACGCCGATCATGCTGTTGATCGAAAATGTCGATCAGCGTTCAAAGGACTATTCCGAAATCAAGGACAAATATCGGCCCGGCCACGCCGGCTACACCTACGATGTCAAATACGGCGTCCACGATTATCGCGGCGGTGGACGCGCCTCGGCGCGCGAGACCGCGGCGCGCGTCGCGGCCGGCGCCATCGCCCGCAAGATCGTACCGGGCATGACCATTCGTGCCGCGCTGGTGCAGATGGGTGAGCACCGGATCGACCGCGCGCGGTTCGACTGGAACGAGGTCAACAACAATCCTTTTTTCTGCCCGGACGCCGAGCAAGCCAGGTTCTATGAGGATTACCTCGACGGCGTGCGCAAGGCTGGCTCATCGGTCGGCGCGGTGATCGAGGTGGTGGCGGAAGGCGTGCCCGCCGGATTGGGTGCGCCGGTCTATGCCAAGCTCGATGCCGATATCGCCGGCGCGATGATGGGCATCAACGCCGTCAAGGGCGTCGAGATCGGGGACGGCTTTGCCACCGCGGCACTCAGCGGCGAGGACAATGCCGATGAGATGCGGATGGGAAACGACGGCAAACCGGTGTTTCTGTCGAACCACGCCGGCGGCATTCTCGGCGGCATTTCGACCGGGCAGCCGATCGTCGCGCGTTTCGCGGTGAAACCGACCTCTTCGATTTTGAAACCCCGCAAGACCGTGGACCGTTATGGCCGCGACACCGAGGTTTCGACCAAGGGCCGCCACGACCCTTGCGTCGGCATTCGCGCGGTGCCGATCGGCGAAGCGATGATGGCTTGCGTTTTGGCCGATCATTACCTGCGCCATCGCGGCCAAATGGGCGAGGGGACCGCAAGCGCGCCAAATTGGCCGTTCGAGAATCCGGCCTGACGCGCTGAGGGAAAATCGTGCCCGACACCCACAGTCGAGTCGATGCCGCGATCCGCGCCTTCGCCAAAGGCGAAATCGTAGTCGTCACCGACGACGACGACCGCGAGAACGAGGGCGATCTGTTCGTCGCCGCCTCGCTCTGCACGCCCGAGAAGATGGCCTTCATCATTCGCAACACGTCAGGCATTGTCTGCGCGCCGCTCGGCGCCGATCAGGCGCGCAAGTTGCACCTCGATCCGATGGTGGTGGAAAACGACGCGCCGCTTGGCACTGCGTTCACCGTCTCGGTCGACGTGCGTCATGGCCTGAGCACCGGCATCTCGGCCGAGGAGCGCTGCAACACCGTGCGTGCGCTCGCCAATCACAATGCCGGCGCCAATGATTTCGTGCGGCCGGGCCACGTCTTCCCGCTGGTGGCGCGCGCGGGCGGCGTGCTGATGCGCTCCGGCCATACCGAGGCCTGCGTCGATCTGTGCCGGCTCGCGGGTCTGCCACCGGTCGGCGTTTTATCGGAGCTGATGAAGGACGATGGCACCGTGATGCGCGGGCCGGAGGTGGCGAGCTTTGCCGACAAGCACAAACTGGTCCGCGTCTCGATCGCGGAGCTGATCGCCTACCGGCAGTCGCGCGACAAGCTGGTTGAGCGGGTCGGCGAGTTTGCTCTCGCCTCGGAAATCGGCCCGCTCAAGGGCTACGCCTACGTCACGCCGTTCGACAAGGTGCACCACATGGCCTTCGTCTACGGCGAGATCGGCGACGGTCGGGGCGTGTTGGCGCGGCTGCACCGCGCCGACGTGATCGGCGATGTGTTCGGCGGCGCCAAGACCATTCACGCGGCGCTATCCCGGTTCAAGAAGGAAGGCCGCGGCGTCATTGTTTATTTGCGGGATGGTTCGGCCGGGGTCCCTGTGGCCGAAATTCCCCAGGAGAGCGCGACCGGCGCCGAGGCGACGCGCTCGCGGCAATGGCGGGAAATCGGGCTCGGTGCGCAAATCATCAAGGATCTCGGCATTTCCTCGATCCGGCTGCTGACCTCGAGCAAACGCACCTACATCGGCCTCGGCGGCTTCGGCATTGAGATCAAATCGAGCGAACCGATCGAAGGCTGACTAGTTTTTCCGCACGGAACATCAGGCGAGGTTCATCAGCTTGAGCGCCGCCCGGCCGTTTGGACCATACGGATTGCCGAGCGTCTCGCACATCTCGAAGTGGTTGTAATCTGGCGCTTCCAGTAGTTCGGCCGGTTTGCCGGCGGCTTTGACCGCGGCGGCGAAGTCGCGGTTCTGCCGCTGAAATTCCGGCGTTTCGTTGGTGCCATATGTGCAGATCACCGGGGCGCGCAACTTGTCGACGTGGCGCTGCGAGCTCATTGCATCCTCCATTGCGTCGGTGAATTTGACGTAGGAACTGCGCTTAGAAAGCCGTACCGGCTTCAGGTCGTACATGCCGCTCATGCAAAGACCGCCTTTGACGATGTCGGCCGGCGCCCCGAAATCCTTTTGCCAGTCCGTCGTCATCGCCACGCCGCACAGATGCCCGCCGGACGAATGACCGCCGATGTAAAGGCGATTGGCGTCGCCGCCGAAGCTGACAGCATTCTTGTGCGTCCAGACGATGGCGCGGCGCACTTGATCGGCCATCACGGCGAGGTCGCCTTTCGCGGCATCGACCGAAGCAAAATCAAGCGCGATATAGTGCGCGCCGGCGTTGACGAACATCTCGGCCGGGAAGGCGTAATCTTTAGATTCACCGGATCGCCAGGCGCCGCCGTGAATGAAAACGAAAATCGGCGCATTCGGCTTCTTCGTCGTGAAGATGTCGAGCGCCTCGACTGCGGTGGGGCCGTAGCTCATCCGTTTGGGTTCACCGGCACGTGCGCGAACCTCCATGCTGCTCGAGACATAACGCTTGAGCGTCTGGCGGAGCAGGGGCGCGTAAAAAGACTGATCGTAGGCCGCGTCGAGTTCGGCCTGATCCATATCTATCCAGACGTGCGGACCTTCGGCGTGCGCTGGCGGCCCGATCGGGCAAGTTTCCGCCTGTGCCGCGGTTGCGCCAAATGCTGCTGCTACGCCGGAAATTCCGGCTGCTTTCAGAAAGGCTCTGCGATCTTGCTTCATACCTTTCCCCAATCGCGCATCTGACCGTTGCGCCATGCGGCTTAACTCTAGCCTATCCGCTGGGTAAAAAAAGCGAATGTCGGCCGTCTCTGCTGCACCGCGAAACATTGCGCGATTTGCTTCAAGTGCATTGCGGGCCGCGGGGAACGGGCAAATAATGCCGGCGCTGCGAAGGGCAACACGGGGGATTCAACATGGCTGCCGTAACGTCCGCGGGAACGTCCGCGTGGTATTGGAATCGATGGGCTCAACTCGTTCTCGGTCTGATCGCCATGATGGCGATATCCAGTCCGCAATATGTGTGGACGCTGTTTACCGGGCCGCTCAATCAGAAACTTGGAACGACATTGGCGGAATTGCAGTGGACCTTTTCACTGCTGATTATTCTGCAAACCTGGTGCTCGCCGCTGCAGGCGTACCTGGTCGATCGTTTCGGTCCGCGCTTGCTGATTTCGATCGGCGCGCTGCTCTCCGGCGGCGGCTGGGTGCTGTCGAGCTATGTCGATCACATCTGGGCGCTGTATTTCACCTACGGCGTCATTTGCGGCTTCGGCACCGGCATCATCTATGTCGGCATCATCGGCTTGATGGTGCGCTGGTTCCCGGACCGCCGCGGGTTGGCGACTGGGCTTGCCGCCGCTGGCTACGGCTTCGGCGCCATCTTCACCAGTTTCCCGATCGACAGCATGATCAAGAGCTCCGGCTATGCGCACACGCTGGTGGTGTGGGGCATCATCCAGGGCATTATCGGCATCATTGCCGCCCAGTGGCTGCGCATTCCGCCCGACGGCTGGCTGCCCGCGGGCTATTCGCCGGCGGCGGCTACGACAATGCAATCCAAACGCAGCTATACGCCGCGCGAGATGCTGCAGAGTCCGGTTTTCTGGCTGCTGTTCATCATGATGAGCATGATGTCCACCTCGGGCCTGATGGTCGTGTCGAATGTCGGGCCGTTCGCCAAGGAATTTAAGGTCGCGGATGTGCTGGTGCTGGGCATGGCGGCGCTGCCGTTGTCGCTGACGCTGTCGCGCTTCACCAACGGCTTGACGCGGCCGTTCTTTGGCTGGGTGTCCGATCATATCGGCCGCGAAATGACGATGTTCATCGCGTTTTCGCTCGAGTGCGCGGCGATCCTGGTGCTGTTCGCCTTCATAGACCGGCCGGCACTGTTCGTCGTGCTGACCGGGCTGGTGTTCTTCGGCTGGGGCGAAATCTTCTCGCTGTTTCCCTCGACGCTGACCGACACGTTCGGGCCGAAATTCGCGGCGACCAACTACGGCTTTCTTTACATCGCGCAAGGGGTCGGCTCGATTCTCGGCGGGCCGGCCGCAGCCTACATCAAGCAGACCACCGGAAGCTGGACCTCGGTGTTCATCATCGTCGCAGTTCTGGATATCGTCACCGCGGTGCTGGCGATCACCGTACTGCGAGCCATGCGGGCGCGGCACATGCAATCAGGCTGACCACTTCGCACGCGCACTAACGTCAGGCCATCCGGGGCGACCCGGGTGGCCTTGTTTTTTGTCTACGGTTTTCTTTCACCCGGCGGCGTGGCAGCATCGTTGCCAGGGACGGATGCGATGAAAACGCTGATCCGCATGCTCGCAATTGCCGGGTTCGCCGGTGCCGGACTGGTAGCGGCAAGTCTTGCCGCCCCCGGCGTTTATTCCAAATTCGCCGACAAGCGCCCGAACGCCGTTTCCGTCGACGTCGAACTGGTGATTGCAGTCGATGTTTCCTATTCGATGGATCCTGACGAGCAGGCGCTGCAACGCGAGGGCTATATCCTGGCGCTGACCTCGCGTGAGTTCATGCAGGCGCTACGCGAAGGCGCCAACGGCAAGATCGCCGTCACCTATTTCGAATGGGCCGGTTCATCCGACCAGAAGATTATTATGCCGTGGCGCCTGATCGAAGGCCCGGAGTCGGCAGACGCGGTCGCCGCCGAGATCGCGGCGGCGCCGTACCGCCGCGCCTCGCGCACCTCGATTTCCGGTGCGCTGACCTTCGCCAAGCCGCTGTTCGACGTCAGTGGCTATCGCGGGCTGCGCCGGGTGATCGACGTGTCCGGCGACGGCGCCAATAACAGCGGGGCGCCGGTGGTGCCGGTGCGCGACGACGTGCTGGCCGCCGGCATCACCATCAACGGCCTGCCGATCGTGCTCAAGCGGCCGAACGCCGGCACCATGGATATCGAGGACCTCGATATTTATTACGAGGATTGCGTAGTCGGTGGGCCGGGCGCTTTCGTCATTCCGATCCGCGAGCGGCAGAAATTCGTCGAGGCGACCCGCACCAAGCTGATTTTGGAAATTGCCGGCCGCCAGCCGGAGGCGCGCGTCGTGCCGGCCAGCGCCGACCAGCCGCGTATCTCGTGCACCATCGGCGAAAAACTGTGGAACGAGCGCTGGGGCGGCGGCCGGATGGATTGGCGCTAGTTACTTCGCGAACCGAGCCACGATCTCGACATGCGGCGAGTAGCGGAATTGATCGACCGGAGTCACGGCCTCCAGCCGGTAGCCGCCGTCCATCAAAATGCGGGCGTCGCGCGCGAATGTCGTGGCGTCGCATGACACCGCGATCACCGCCGGCACTTTGCTCTGCGCCAGTTCGCGCGCCTGCGCTTCGGCGCCCTGGCGCGGCGGGTCAAACACCACTGCGGTAAACGGTTTGAGTTCGGACGCGACGAGGGGCTGGCGGAACAGGTCGCGCATGTGGATATTGACCGGCTTCAAACCGCTCGCCGTTGCGGCCGCCTGCTTGAGCGCGTGAACTGCCGCTGCGTCATTATCGAACGCGGCAACACGCGCGGTTTCGGCGAGCCGCAGCGCGAAAGGTCCGACACCGCAAAACAAATCGGCGACAGCTTTGGCCGGGCCGGCATATTGCAGAACCAGCCGCGCCAGCGCCGCTTCGCCCTCGGTGGTCGCCTGCAGGAACGCGCCGGGCGGCAGCGTTACTTTGGCGCGGCCGATGGCGATCTGCGGCGGCGCCTGCTGCGCCACCAGTTCGCCATGCCGGGTCAGCCGCGCCAGTCCGCACTTCGCCGCGATTTGCGCCAGCACTGCTGAGCTATTCAAATTCAGCGGTCCCGAGCCGCGCACATCGATGTCGAGGCCGTTGTCGGCGGCGGTCACCTGAATATCGAGCGGCTTTCCGGCCGGCTTGATCGCTTCGGCGATGGCCCAGGCGGTGTCGATCGCTGTTGTCATCGACGGCGCCAGGATTGGGCAGCGGTCGATCGGCACGATATGATGCGCGCGCGGCGCGGCGTAACCGAATTCGAGGATGTCGTGGACACCGCGCCGTGCGTGGAACGTGGCGCGCCGCCGGCCGGCGCCGTGCGCGTCGACAATGTCACCGACCGCCGCGGCAACGCCGGCGCGTTCCAGCG
>JBPCQM010000259.1:0-4528 GCA_050998115.1 Pseudolabrys sp.
ACCTTCAAGAGCGAGCGCATCCCCTCGACCTTCAATTGGGAATTCGCGCCGACCGGCCAGCACATCGAGCTCGGCATCGCGGAAGCCAACCTGTTCATTCTGCTGTCGGCACTCGGCCTTTCGCACTCCATCAATGGCGAGCGGCTGCTGCCGATCGGCACGGTTTACGATCCCTTCATCGCGCGCGGCCTCGATCAGCTCAATTACGCCTGTTACCAGGATTCGCGCTTCATCATCGTCGCGACGCCGTCCGGCATCACGTTGGCGCCGGAAGGCGGCGCGCATCAGTCGATTTCCGAGCCGCTGATCGGGCTGGCGCAGGATGGCCTCGCCAGTTTCGAGCCGGCCTACGTCGATGAACTCGCCGCCATCCTGGCGTGGGCCTTCGCTTACATTCAAAAAGAGAAGAAAGAGAGCGACCCGTCCGAGCAGAACTGGCTGCGCGACGAAACCGGCGGATCGGTCTATCTGCGGCTCTCCACCCGTCCGGTCGAGCAGATCCAGCGTGAGATGACGCCGGAGCTGCGCCAGCAGATCGTCGATGGCGCCTATTGGCTGCGCAAGCCCGGCCCGAATTGCCAGGTCGTGGTCGCCTATACCGGCGCGGTGGCGCCGGAGGCGATCGCAGCCGTCGGCCTGATGGCGGAAGACCGTCGCGACGTCGGCCTGCTCGCCGTCACCTCGGCCGACCGGCTCAACGCCGGCTGGACTGCCGCACAACGCGCGCGCGAGCGCGGCCTGGTCCATGCCCGCTCGCACATCGAGCGTCTGCTGGCCGACGTGCCGCCGCATAGCGGCATCGTCACGGTGCTGGACGGCCATCCGGCCACGTTGGCCTGGCTTGGCGCCGTCAACGGCCACCGCGTGCGACCCTTGGGTGTTGAACACTTTGGTCAGACCGGCTCGCTGGCCGACCTCTACCAGCACTACGGCATCGACGCCAACGCCATCGTCGCGGCGGCGCAAGCCATCGCGCCGGGCCGGCCGATCCGCCATCTCAAGGCGCTGTCGTAGTTCGCGATGGGCAAATCGTCGGGACCGGTTCCGGCCGACGCCGAGGCAAGGCGCAACCAGCCGCCCGTCGTCGTCTATCCGACCGGAACGCTGCCGCCGCCGGATTCTGCTCTGCTTGAACGCGCGCGGCAAAACCTGAGCAAAATTTCCGAGCTTATCGTTCCGCCGCGCGAGGCACGCGCCTTTCAGGTGCCGCAGGGCCATTTTTTCCGAATCGTCAGCATTGAGGGTCCGCAAGTCGGCGACTTAAATCTTTGGTGCGCCGGCGACCTGTCGGAGCGCTTTTTCAGCGGCAAGACGCGGGCCTTGCACGGCACCCACGTGACGACCGGCGCGCGGCTCTGGAGTTCGCTGCCGTTCCTGCGCCCGATGGCGACGATTACGCACGACACATTGGGCTGGTACGGCTTCGACGAGGACGGCGCCGGCATCCACGACGTCATCGGCACGCGCTGCGATCCCTACACGAACCGGCTGCTGAGCGGCCAGAACTATCATCATTGCTGCCATTCGAACCTGACGCGGGCGCTGGCCGACGAGACGCGCATGCCGCCGCAGGAAGCCGAATTGCTGGTGCATGATGTGCTCAATGCCTTCATGTGCACCGGCTTCACAAAGGACACCCACCAATATTTCATGAAGGCAAGCCCGGTGCGGCCCGGCGACTATATCGAATTCCTGGCGGAGATCGGCCTGCTGGGCGCGCTCTCTGCCTGTCCGGGCGGCGATTGCAGCGCGAGCCACTCCAGCGATGCGGCGCAATGCTTCCCGCTGCGAGTCGATATCCTCCAGCCCGATGCGGCGTTCCTGGAGAATTGGCGCGCGCCGGCGCGCAACGGCTATACGCGCACCCACGGCCGTTGAAAGACGGCCTCAGCGCCGGGCATCCTGCAAAATCATTTCGGCGCCCTTTTCGGCGATCATCAGCGTCGGCGAATTGGTGTTGCCCGAGGTGATCGACGGCATCACCGATGCATCGACGACGCGCAAACCTTCAATGCCGATCACACGCAGCCGCGCGTCCACCACCGCCATCGGGTCGTCAGTGCGGCCCATCTTGGCGGTGCCGACCGGGTGAAAAATCGTGGTGCCGATGTCGCCAGCCGCCTTCTGCAAAGCCGCCTCATCGTCATCGCGCACCTGCGGCCCCGGCAAATACTCCTTCGGCGAATATTCCTGCAACGCCGGCTGCGCCACGATCTTGCGGGTGATGCGGATAGATTGCGCGGCGACGTGGCGGTCCTCCGGCGTCGCCAGGTAATTCGGATCGATTGCCGGGGCGTCGGTTGGTTTGGCGGTTTTCAGCTTTAGCGTGCCGCGGCTGGTCGGCCGCACATTGGCGACGCTCGCGGTGAAGGCCGGGAACGGATGCAGCGGATCGCCGAACTTGTCGAGCGACAGCGGCTGGATATGGTACTGCAAATCGGCGCGCTCGCGTGATGGGTCGGACCTAGTGAAGGCGCCAAGTTGCGACGGCGCCATGGTCAGCGGCCCGCGGCGGAACAGCGCGTAATTCACGCCCATCCAACCGCGCGCCAACAGCGAGGAGTACATCTCGTTGAGCGTGCGGATGCCGGTGACTTTGTAAATCATCCGCAATTGCAGATGGTCTTGCAGGTTGGCTCCGACGCCGGGCCGATCGAGCACCGGTGCAATGCCGAGCTTCGACAAATCACCTGCCGGACCGACACCCGATAGCATCATGATCTGCGGCGAGCCGATCGAGCCCGCCGCCAGGATGAGGTCACCTCTCGCACGCGCGCAGTGTTCGGCGCCATCCTGACGCCAGCGCACACCCGCCGCACGTTTCCCTTCGAACACCAGCCGCTCGACCATGCAGCCGGTTTCCAGCTTCAGGTTTCGTCGGCCCAGCACCGGCTTGAGGAAGCCGCGCGCCGCCGACCAGCGCCGGCCGCGCTTCTGGTTGACGTGGAAATAGCAGGAGCCTTCGTTGTCGCCGGTGTTGAGGTCCGCGACCTTCGGGATGCCGTATTGCTCGGCGGCGTCGCGCCAGGCGTCGACGATATCCCAGCGCAGCCGCGGAAACTCGACACGCCACTCGCCGCCACTGGCGTGGTGTTCGCTATCGCCGAGGAAGTGATCGACGTGCTTGCGAAAATACGGCCGCACGTCGTCCCACGACCAGCCGGGCAGACCGAGCTGGCGCCAGTGATCGTAATCGCCGGCCTGGCCGCGCATATAGACCATGGCGTTGATGGCGGAGGAGCCGCCGATCACCTTGCCGCGCGGGTAATTCAGCGCGCGGCCGTTGAGGCCGGCTTGCCGCTCGGTCTTGAACATCCAGTCGGAGCGCGGATTGCCGATCGCGAACAGATAGCCGACCGGAATGTGAAACCAGATCCAGTTGTCGTTGCCGCCGGCTTCCAGCAGCAGCACGCGATTGCGCGGATCGGCCGACAGGCGGTTGGCCAGCAGGCAGCCGGCGCTGCCGGCGCCGACGATGATGTAGTCGAATTCGCCGATGCTGTCGCTTTCCCCAACCATGCCGTCACTTTACCTCGGGCGGCAGGACTTGCTAGGCTGCGGCCTGACCTGCGGCTCACCGTGCGTGCGCCGTGATGACGGAACGGCGGTTCCGGCGCGGTCGAAATCCAAACTGTCCGACGCTCATCCGCGCCCGCGCGCGAGGAGAACCGCCATACCGTTCAGCCGTTTGTTTGCGCTATTTTTGTTCGCTGCGCTGGCCACGCTCCAGCCGGCGGGCGCACAGGACACGTTGACGGTATTCGCCGCCGCGTCGATGAAAAATGCGCTCGATGATGTCGACGCTGCTTTCGCCAGGGCAACCGGCGTCAAAGTGACGGCTAGCTATGCCGCGAGTTCGGCGCTGGCGAAACAAATCGAGTCTGGCGCACCGGCCGACGTTTTCATTTCCGCCGATCTACAGTGGATGGACTACGTCGCGGGAAAGAACCTGATCAAGCCGGACACCCGCGCCAATCTGCTCGGCAACAAGCTGGTGCTGATCGCCGGTAAGGATTCCAAAACCGACAACGTCAAGATCGCTAACGGTTTCAACCCCGCCAAGCTGGCGGGCGACGGCCGCATCGCGGTGGCCGACGTCAAGGCGGTGCCGGCCGGGCGCTACGCCAAAGCGGCATTGGAGTCGCTCGGCTCCTGGCAGGCGGCGGAGCCGAAGCTGGCACAGGCGGAAAACGTGCGCGCGACTCTCGCTTTCGTCGCGCGCGGCGAGGCGCCGGTCGGCATCGTCTACGAGACCGACGCCAAGATTGAGCCGAACGTGAAGATCGTCGGCGTGTTTCCCGACGGCTCGCATCCGCCGGTCACCTATCCGGTGGCGGCAACTGCCAACGCCAAGCCCGACGCCATGCGTTACCTGCAATTTCTGCGCAGCGCCGAGGCCAAAACGATCTTCGAAAAATACGGCTTCAGCTATCTGATCAAGCCGGTGTCGTGAGCGGGGTCGTGAATATTTCCAGGTGTCCCGGGCGCGGCGCAGTGCGTCTTCGCGGTGCGCTGCAAGACCGGGACC
>JBPCQM010000263.1:0-7899 GCA_050998115.1 Pseudolabrys sp.
CCTAAAGCGTGACGATCACATTGCCGATCGCGCCGGCCTCGACCGCCTCGTGGGCGGCGGCGATCTCGGCGAGCGGGAAAGTCTGCCCGACATTGTGTTTCAGGCGGCGCTGCTCGAGCGCGTGGCTGATAGCACCGACGGTGCGCTCGCGCTCGGCTTGATCGAGTTCGTAGACCAGGAGAAACTGCATGCGGATCGAGTTCACCAGCATGAAAAACCCCGGCACCGCGGCCTGCGGCCCAGTGCCATAGACGATCACGCTGCCCTTCGGCCGCAGCACCGCGGGGATCAGTCTGGCATTGGCGGTGAGGTCGAGTTCGATCACGGCGTCGACGCCGCGCTTGCCGGTGATCTGCATCACCCGCTCGCCGACATCCTCGGTCTTGTAGTTGATGGTGTGCCCGGCGCCGAACGATTGCGACAACGCCGCTTTTTCCGCCGAGGATACCGTTGTAATGACAGAACAACCGCGTTGCTCGGCGACTTGTGTGCAATATAGCGCGACGGCGCCGGCGCCGCCGGCGATCAGAACGGTCGCGCCTTCGGCAAGATCGGCCAACTCCAGGGCGCGAAACGCCGTCGTCGCCGGGATTCCGAAACAGGCGCCCTCGGAGAAACTGACGTTGTCCGGCAGAACAACGGCTTGTTCTGCCGGAACGACGATGTAGTCGGCCGCCGTTCCGGATGCGCGCTTCCATTGGCCGTTCCAGATCCAGACCCGCTCGCCGATCCGCGAGGTCGCGACGCCGTTGCCGGCCTGATCGATTACGCCCGCGCCATCGCTATGCGGGATCACGCGCGGATAAGCGATCTTGCGGGTCGCGCCCTGCCGCGTTTTGACGTCGGAGGGATTTACCCCCGAACTCGCCAGTTTGACCCGAACTTCGCCGGGCCCGGCCAAAGGCGTCTCGACCTCGGCGACCCGCAGCACCTCACGCGCGGTTCCGTTTTTCTCGTAATAGGCGGCGCGCATTGGATTTTCCCCCAAGTCGTTCGACAATCACGATAGCAACTTCGAGTCCCGGAACATTCCCCACAGGCCGGCGTTTTGCTGAGCGAGGGGGCAACCAGGAGCGAACGATGCGGAACATGCTCATTTCAGTTTCTTTTGTCGCGTTAGCCCTCGCGGCGGCCCCGCAGTTCGCGGTCGCTCAGGACGCGGTGAGTGGTGCCGTAACCGGCGCCGCGGTCGGCGCAGGAACCGGTCTTGTGGTTGGCGGTCCGGTCGGTGCGGCGGTAGGCGCCGGGGTTGGCGGCGTGGTGGGCGCTGCGGCGGGCGATACCAACCGTGCGCCTCCGGGCAGCGAAACCGTGATCGTGGCGCCGTCGGAATCGGAACGCACATGCGTCACCGATAACCAAGGCAACCGGACCTGCACGACGGTCCACCGTTAATCTGTCAGCGAAGACAAAGCCCGTTCCGGATGCCCCGGAACGGCTTTTCTTTATTGTCGATCGATATAAAGGCGTTTCAGCCGATGTGTCGGATCCACTCGACGCGCGCCCGCTCGCTTAACCGGCCCCACTGCAGCCGCGCACTGTCGGTGAACAGGTTCCATTTCTGACCGGCAACGTCCCAATTGACCACCGGCTGCGGTGGCGGCACACCATTCGAGGTCGCGGCAAGCGCATTGTGCGAGTCGTAAAGATAGGTGCCGCCTATTGTAATGGCGATACCGAGGACAAGCCCTAACAGCATCCGCATAAGCACCTCCTGTTTCCGATGGAAAACGCGAAACGGCAAGTGGGGTTCCCCCAATGGGGCAGTGAAGAACCGGCCGATGCAGGCCCGGAACGTTGTTGTAACGTATTGAAAAGACATGTCTTATTTCGTAAATAATTTCTGCGGTCGGAAAAAAAGCTGCTATATTGTGGTCATGTCAAAGAGTTCCGTAAAGAGTGCCGGGCGTTCCCTCAAGCCGGCGCGGCGCACCGGCAAAAAAGCGACAAAAACCGTCCGGGCGACCGCCAAGAAGTCTGTTTCGGCTCCGCGTCGGGCCAGCAGCGCTTCGTCGCGCGCGTTGCGCAATCGCCCCGCGCAAAAATCAACGGCACCGAAATCGACGATGGCAATGATCCGTACATCGAGCCCGCCGGTGCAACCCGTGGCGTCGCCCGATCTGCCGATCAAGGCTCACAAATACGCTCTCGGCGAAATGGTCTATTTCAACTCGCCGAGCTTCGGCCGCGCCGCCGCGATCGGCAGCTATACGGTGGTCAAGCTGCTGCCCTCGGATGGCGACGACTATCAGTACCGGATCAAGAATACCGGCGAAGCGTTCGAGCGCGTCGCCAAGGAAAGTCAGCTTGACCGCGCCTGATCGGGCTTGAAACCGGATTCCCCGCTTCCAATTCTGCCCGGCATGCGGCTAGCTGCGTTGCGAATTTCGGCGCGGCCGCGTCGCCTATCAGGGGAAAATGTTGATGCCGATCTACATCACGCAGGGACGTTACACCCGCGACGCCATTAAAGGCATGATCGTCAAGCCGGAGGACCGCGCTGACGCGGTTTCCCGCGTGATGACAAAGGCCGGCGGTCGAATGCTTGGCTATTACGTGACATTCGGCGAATACGACTTCCTGACGATCTGCGAAGCCACGGGCGACATGCAGATGATGGCGACGCTGCTGGCCGCGGCGAGCGGGGGCGGGGTCACCGATCTGCGCACGATAGTGGGCATGACATCGACCGATGCGACTGGCGCCTTTGCGGCGGCGGCCGACCTTGCGCCCGGTTTTAAGTCGGCCGGTGGTGTGTGACGCTGGTATCGCGCTGCGAATGGCTGGTGAATTAAAGGCGGGAGGATCGTTGATGTCGATGGTCGGACGGATTGTGGGTTGTGCGCTCGCGCTTGCCGGTATTTTGCCTGCGGCGGGTTTTGCCGCCGATTACCCGAGCCGTCCGGTCAAATTCATCGTGCCGTTCGGCGCTGGCGGGCCAGCCGACGTGTTTGCGCGCGTCCTGGCCCAACACATGCAGGATTCACTGAAGCAATCTTTCGTGGTCGAAGATCGCCCGGGCGCCGGCTCGGTGATCGGCACCAATGAAGTCGCGAAGTCGGCGCCTGACGGTTACACGCTGCTGGTGATGTCGAATACCCAGACGACGAATGAATCGCTGATTCCCAACAAACCATACGAACTGATGCGGGATTTCGTCCCGGTGGCGCCGATCAATTACTCCGATTTGCTGATGGTTGTGCATCCTTCGGTGCCGGCCAAGGACCTCAAGGAATTCATCGCACTCGCCAAAGCCAAACCCGGCCAGCTCAACTATGCATCATCCGGCCCCGGGACGCCCTATCACATGGCCGGCGAGCTGTTCAAAGCCATGAGCGGCACCAATATCGTTCACGTTCCTCATAAGGCGTCTGGCGATGCTCGCTCCAGTGTGATCGGCGGCCACGTCCAGATGATGTTCGACGCCATCACGACAATGGCCCCGCTTGCCAAGGCTGGACAGGTGCGCGCCCTCGGCACCACCGGGCTCAAGCGCTCAAACTTGATGCCGGACGTTCCGACCGTCTCAGAGGCCGGGGTGCCGGGCTACGAGGCCACCATCTGGCTCGGCATCATGGCGCCGAAAGGCACCCCGCCGGACATCATCAAAACGCTCAACACCGAGATCAACAAGGTGATCGAGCGGCCGGAGGTTCGTGACGCTTGGGCCAAGCAGGGTGCTATTCCGATGCATATGAGTGCTGCCGAATTCGATGCCTATTTGCGAAAGGACATCGATAAATGGGCGGAAGTGGTAAAAGTGTCGGGCGCCAAAGCCCAGTGACATTCGCAATGGAAGCCGCATGGCTGCGTTCGACCCGTCTTTTCTAAAAGCCTCCGGGATGGCCGTGCTTGCCGTGCCGGTCTGGGAAATAGGCGCGGCGGCTACGTTGATTGCTGCGTTGTGCGGGCTTGCGATTTACCGCAGCCGGTTCGGCCGGGCGAGCGTCACCGTTGCCACGGTTGGCTTCGTTCTGATGGCGATCGGCGGCGCCGTTCTTTTTATCGGGCATTCCTCTGTCAATGAAAATTCCGCCGAGCGCCGGGCTTTAACAACCCGTGCCGCCAATCTGGCCGCGCAGTCGCTGGTGCCCGGTTCGCCGCTGGCCTGTCTGGAAGGCGACCTCGGCGATGTGATTGAGACTGCATGCGAACGCATCGTATTCGCGCGACCGCAAGCGGTGGCGGGCGGTGTCGTCTATACCGGCGCGCGGATTTCTCTGATCGCGGACACGCTCGACTATGCGCGTCGGGTCGACCCGGCCTTTGCCGGCACGCTGATCGGTGTTCGCCGCGCGATCGAACTCGACCGATACGGCATTGCCGCACAGGTGCTGGCGACTCGCGATGGCTGCAGCGCCGACCAATGTCCGTTTTTTGCGTTGGTGCGCGACCCCAGCACACTGAAGGCCAATCTCAGGGCGCGCGCCTTCGATACTTATGTGGCGCGCTACGCGCCAGGCTGGACCGCCGAAGAAAAGCCGTCGGTTCCGCACAAGCCGGCCGAGCCCGCTCCGGCGCCGCAAGCGAGCGTCGTCGAACCGCCGACCCCGCACGCCGTAGTCGACAGCAAATACAAGTTTCCTTCCGCCGCCTCGATCCCGCCGGTCAGCATCATGAACGCCGAGCCGCCGTTGCCGCCGGGCGTCAGAGCCGCGGCCGGACCAAATGACGGCTCGGAGCAAAATCCAGCACCGCCCGTGGAAAAATTGCCGATTCCGCCGAAACGTCCGCAAAGCCAGGCCGCCGCGCCGCCGGCGCAGTAAGCGCGGCGCCAGCTATGTTTAATTCCGTCCTGATCGCCAATCGCGGTGAAATCGCCTGCCGTATCGCCCGCACCGCGCGGCGGCTTGGGCTGCGCACCATCGCGGTTTATTCTCGGGCCGACGCGCGCGCCTTGCACGTTCGGCTGTGCGATGAGGCGCATGAAATTGGTCTGCCGGCGGCGGCTGAAAGCTATCTTTCGATCGAGAAGATCATCGCTGCAGCGCGCGCCGCGCGAGCGGACTGCATTCACCCCGGGTATGGTTTTCTTTCCGAGAATGCCGAATTTGCGAACGCCTGCGCCGATGCCGGCATTGTCTTCATCGGGCCATCACCCGAAGCGATTCGCGCGATGGGTCTAAAGGACCGCGCCAAGGCGCTGATGGAAAAAGCCGGCGTGCCGGTGGTGCCCGGCTATCACGGCGAACGCCAGGAGCCGAAATTTCTCAAGGAGAAGGCCTACGAGATTGGCTACCCGGTTCTGATCAAGGCGGTGGCGGGCGGCGGCGGCAAGGGCATGCGTCGCGTCGACAAGCACGCCGATTTCGACGCGGCGCTGGCGGGTGCGATGCGCGAGGCAGCCTCCTCGTTTCGCGACGAGCGCGTATTGGTTGAAAAATACGTCGCCGCACCGCGCCATATCGAGATGCAAGTATTCGGCGACAACCACGGTAATGTTATTCACCTCAACGAGCGTGACTGTTCGTTGCAGCGCCGCCACCAGAAAGTGATCGAGGAAGCGCCGGCGCCAGGCATGAGCGCCGAATTGCGTGCCGCGATGGGTGCGGCGGCGGTCGCGGCGGCTAAGGCAGTCCATTATTCCGGCGCCGGCACGGTGGAATTTATCGCCGATGGCGCCAAGGGCCTGCGGCCCGACGGCTTCTGGTTCATGGAGATGAATACGCGGCTTCAGGTCGAACACCCCGTCACCGAAGCGGTGACCGGTCTCGATCTGGTCGAATGGCAGTTTCGTGTCGCGTCTGGCGAAAAACTGCCGCTGGCGCAGAAGGATGTGCGGCTCGACGGCCATGCGGTCGAAGCCCGGCTGTACGCGGAGGATCCGGAGCGTGGCTTCCTGCCGTCGACCGGGCATCTGTTCGCGCTGCAGTTGCCGGAAGGCGAGGGCATCCGCGTAGATACCGGCGTGCAGACCGGCGATGAGGTGACACCGTTTTACGATCCGATGATCGCAAAAATCATCGCTCATGCGCCAGATCGCGAAGCCGCGCTCGATGCGTTGGCTGGCGCGCTCGATCGCACCGTCGTGGCTGGACCGCATAGCAATGCCGGGTTTCTCGCGGCGCTCTGCCGCGCCAAGGACTTCCGCGCCGGCAAATTCGATACCGGGTTCATCGAGCAGCATTTATCCGAGTTGACCGGCAGTGTCGAAGTCGATCCGGGCATGGTGGCGCTCGGCGCGCAAAAACTGCTGACGCGTGACGCGAATCTTGCCGTCGCCCGGCGCGAACTGGATCATGTGCTTTCGCCGTGGGACGCTACCGACGGCTTTCAATTCGACGGCCCGCGCAAAGTAGTGCTGCCGCTGCTTGTCGACGGCGAAGGTGCGGCCGCGGAAGTGGCTTATGCCGGCGGCGCTGCGATGGTCACGGTCAACGGCACGGCGCCGGTGGCTGACGCGGTTGTGGTTGAGACGCCGGATGCGATTTTCGTCGTGCGGCACGGCCGGCAGATTCGGGTGACGCGGCGCGATCCGGCCGCCGGCGAGATGCATGGTAGCAGCGACGGCCTGATCCGCGCGCCGATGCACGGTAAAGTGCTGGCGATCTTTGTGGAGAACGGCGACAAAGTCGTGCGCGGCCAACGTCTTGCCATTATCGAAGCCATGAAGATGGAGCACACTCTGGCCGCGCCTGCAGACGGCGTGGTGGCAGAGATCGCCGCCGCGGCCAACGCGCAGGTCGCAGAGGGCGCGAAACTGATGTCGATTGAACCATTAGAATCTTAAGCTCAGAACGCCATGCCGCTTCATATGATCAAGCTTTGCGTCGGCTGCGACTCGGTCACCGACCTTGAAGAGTGGATCGAGCAAAAGCTGAACGAGAAAAAGCGGCGCGGCCAAAAGCTCGAACGCTTTCACACCACGCGCATGGTGCCCAAGCGCGCCGAGGAACTGGTCGACGGCGGTTCGTTGTTCTGGGTCATTCGCGGCCAGGTGAGCTGCCGCGAGCGCATTCTCGAAGTTCGTCCGTTTACAGACAAGGACGGCGTCGGCCGCTGCCGCCTGGTGCTCGATGGCAAGCCGGTGCTGGTGGAGCCGCGGCCATATCGGGCGTTTCAAGGCTGGCGCTACTACACGGCGAAAGACGCGCCGCGCGATTTAAGCCGGGCCGGGCGCGGCCTGACCCGATTGCCCGAGACCATGCGACGCGAATTGCGTGAGTTGGGGTTGCTGTAGTCCGAATCATCGGCGCCGCAAAATCTTTCGATCATGATGCGCTCAACCTGTCAGCCCGGCAGAGCCGGGAACGTTTCCGTCATTGCGATTCGGAAAACGTTGGGCAAAATCCGCTTGACATTTATTCCTATAGGACTATAGTCAACGCCTCACCTCCGTTGAGGGCGCTTCATGAGGCGTCATAGAGCGGGAGGCGAGGCGGTGGCCGCGCAGGGGTGGAAAACAACGCAACACCCAACGCGCGGAGGTCCAAGCCGCGGTCTTCCCGGCCACCCGGCAGGTGGTCACGGGGTGCCGGCTTCGTCAGAACGCCTTGAGCGGCAATGCTCAAGTGAAGTGCCCTCAAAAGCGCCAATGCTTTGAGGGTCGTTGGCGAAGCGACCGGGTCCATAGCGGTGGGTAACAAATTGTAAGCCCACCGGGGTGATCGCGGAGCAAACCTATAAACACCGCGCGCGGGACGCCGAGGCATCGGCGGACTTGCGGTTTTATCGGACTTCAGCACGCCTCGATGCTGCGAGGTGTCGAGGTCCGTGGGTCCGGTGGCGGCCCTCTTGTTTGCGCGAACTGCGTAAACTTGAGCGCGCGTGCCACGCGGTGCCCGGCGTTCCGCGCGCCCTCTTTCGGGGGAACGGAAATTTACACTTCAGGCGCACCCGCGCCTTAAAGAACAGGGCCGATGACGCTTGGCTGTTTGAAGATTATTGGCTGTTTGAAGA
>JBPCQM010000272.1:0-10389 GCA_050998115.1 Pseudolabrys sp.
TCGCCATCACTGCGTCGACCGATACTTTGTCGTGACGGTGAACGACGACCTCCGCGCCCAACCCGCCCAGATAATTGAACAGGTTGAACGTGAAGCTGTCATAGTTGTCGATCAGAACGACCATAGCCACCGCGCGCGTTTGAATGTTGTTTTGCGCCAATGGTTTAGACGCGCGGTCGGAGAGGGTCAAGCTAGCGTCATTGCGGCTCCGGCAGCGGCGGCAAATTGATCATTTGGTCGAGCAGTTTGTCGATCTGCTCGTTCGAGATTGGTTCCGCTACGTCTCTGGTACGGTTGGCGGCGTTCTCGCCGATGTGCGCGAGCGCCGGCACGAACAGCACCAGAAGCAGCAGCAACCACTGTGCCAGCAGAAATGGAATAAGCGCGCGCAGGAACGGGCGATAAGCGACCGGCTTCTTTAGCGCGCCACGTACCATCATCAGTGCGTAGCCGAACGGCGGCAGCAGGAAGCTGGTTTGCAATGTCAGCAGAACCAGCACCGCGACCCAGCGCGCATCGGCGACCCGAATGAGGAGTGGCGGAATGGCGATCGGCACGACGACGAAAATGATTTCGAAGGCGTCAAGCACGAAAGCGCATAGGCCGATCGCCGCCAGTACCACGGCGACCACGACGATGTCGCTGCCTGGAATGGCGGCGACCCAGTCGGTGACGATGCGGTCGGTGCCAAGGAGCCGCAGCACCAGGGTCAGCGTGGTCGCGCAGATCAGCAAAGAGAATAATGCGCCGGTCACTGCAATCGCATTATGCAACAATTCGCGCAACACCGGCAGAGGCAGCCGTCCACCGGTCAGGCCGCCAACAAGGAGCGCGAAAGCGCCCATCGCCGCGGCTTCGACCGCGTAAAAATATCCGGCGGCGACGCCGCCGAGCAGCACGATAATCGCAGCAAGCGCGATGCCAGCGAGTACGGCTTGGCCGGGCGCCAGCCGCTCACGCTTGGGTGCCTTCACGGCGCTGCGGCCGGCCAGCCAAGCGAGCGCCAGCGCGGCGAGAAAAAATATCCCAGCAGGCGCCAGCGCGCCGTGAAACACGTCCTGCGTATTAATGACGCGGTCGGTGCGCCCACTCGCCGTCACCGCAATGGTGTGCGCCGACAGCATGGCGTCGCCAAGCAGAATCAGCACCAGCGAAGGCGGCACCAGCACGCCGAGCGTTGAAGCAACCGCGATCATCGCGTAACGGGTCGGCGCCGGAACGCCTTCGGCCTCAAGCCGCGGCGCAATCACCCGCGACAGGCCGAGCACGCTCGCGCCAACCGAGCCGTTCATCGGGCCGAGCAGGCCGCCGAGCGCCATTCCGGCGGCGAGTGGCGCCGACGACGAGCGCGGCAAGAGCACGAGCGCGCTTCGATACAGCGCCTCGGCGACCGGCAGGCGATTTAGCAGCAGGCCCATGAGAACGTAGAGCGGCAGCGCCTGCAGCAAATCGTTCTCAAACAGATTGAGCAAGCGCGCGGGCATCGTACCGAGCAGCGCCACGGGAATCGTATCGGTCGCAACGCCGATCGCCGCACCGAGGGTAGCTGCGGCGATGAGGATGATTGCGGCGGGCAGGCCCGTTGTCACAATGCCGATGCCGACCAACACCAGCAAGGCGAAGCCGACATAACCCATCAGCGTGCTCCGCGCGGCAGCGGGCGGCATATCTCGACGGTGGCCTGCGTCAGCACCAAAATCGCAATCAGCCAGAGCGCAAACTTGATGATGAAGTAGCCCGGATTGAACGTATCAGGAAACGCTTCAAGTCCGCGCACCGAATTGAGCACCAGATCCTTGCTGGCGAAAGCGAGAAACAACGCCCAAGGCACGAGACCGATCGTCATGCCGAGGCGATTGAGGAAAGCGCGCCGCCGCGGCGAATAACGTTGCGCAAGGAGGTCGGCGGCGAGGTGCGTGCCGGCCCGGGTCGCCGCGGTCATGCTTATGGCGACATAGAGCGCGAAAATCCATTGACCGAGATCATTGGCCTCGCGCGAACAGCAATGAATGAGATCGCGCAGCGGCCATTGCAAGAATAGCAGCGTGACGAGCGGCAGCGCCAACCACTGCGCGACCGAAACGACCCGGCCGATCAGCCGGTCGAGGGCATGTAGCAACGCTAACGGCGCCACTTGGCCGTCCCCTTGTCCGAAACGCGCGAGCTCACCGCCTGGCGCTCTATTGTCCACGTTTGGCGGCGCTTGCAAAGCGCTTTGCCTCCTCAGCAGCACGAAACAGCGCCTTGGCCTTGTTGATGCATTCCTGCTGTTCACTGCCAGGGTCACTGTCGGCAACAATGCCGGCGCCGGCCTGGACGTACATTTTGCCGTCCTTGACTAGCGCGGTGCGCAGCACGATGCAGCTGTCCATACCCCCGGCTGCGGAAAAATAACCAACGCAGCCGGCGTAGAGACCGCGCTTTTCCTTTTCCAGTTCGTCGATGATTTCCATGGCGCGAACCTTCGGCGCGCCAGACACAGTGCCGGCGGGAAATCCGGCGGCCAGTGCATCGAGCGCGTCATGATCGTCGGTGAGTTCGCCTTCGACATTGGAGATGATATGCATGACGTGACTGAAGCGCTCGACGAAGAACTGATCGGTCACAGCGACAGTGCCGATTTTGGCGACGCGGCCGACGTCGTTGCGGCCGAGATCAAGCAGCATCAAATGCTCGGCGCGCTCCTTAGGGTCAGCCAGCAACTCCAACTCTAGCGCCTTATCCTCGCGGGGCGTTGCGCCACGCGGTCGCGTGCCGGCGAGCGGGCGAATGGTGACGGTCTTGCCGGCGACCTTGACCAGGATTTCCGGGCTCGACCCCACCAGCGCGAAACCACCGAAATCGAGGAAATAGAGATAAGGCGAGGGGTTAGTTCGCCGCAGCGCGCGATATAGATCGAACGGCGATAGCGTGAACGGTGCTTCGAAGCGCTGCGCCAGCACGATCTGAAATGCGTCGCCGGCTTTGATGTAGTCCTTCGCCTTGAGCACCATCTCGCGATATTCGGCCGCAGTGGTGTTCGAGACCGCTGTTACCTCGAGGCGACCCGGCTCGTTGCTACGCAGCGACTTGTCGAGCGGCCGGTCGAGAGCGTCGACGATGTTGGAGAGCCTCTCGATGGCGCGGGCGCGCGCGACCTTGGCATCGACGCCGCTTTGCGCGCGCACTGGCGTCACCACCATGATGGAATCCTTCACCGCGTCGAACACGACCACTAAAGTCGGGCGCAGCATCACGGCGTCGGGAGCGCCGATCGGATCCGGATTGGGCGCCGGCAAATCCTCCATTTGGCGCACCATGTCGTAGCCGAGATAGCCGAACACGCCGGCCGCCATCGGTGGCAGATTATCGGGTAGCGCGATCCGGCTTTCGGCGATAAGCGCGCGCAATGCTTCGAGCGGCGGTTGCGGGCAGGGCGCAAATGTATTCACCCCGGTGTGCGCGCTGCGATTGATCTCGGCGTGACCGCCGTTGGCGCGCCAGATCAGATCGGGATCGAGCCCGATAATCGAATAGCGGCCGCGCGCCGCGCCGCCTTCCACCGATTCCAGCAGAAAACTATTGGGTTTGCCGGCGAATTTCAGGAAGGCAGAAACCGGGGTTTCAAGATCGGCGACCAAAGTGGTCCATACCACCTGCGCCTCGCCGCGCGTGGAAAGCGCGGCGAAAGCGGGTTCGGACGGCTCGATCTGCATGACTTGAATGCGTTAGTTGGCGCGGCCGGTGACCTGTTTCATCGCGGCGTCGTTGATGGTGACGCCGATCTCGGCTTCGAGCTTGGCGACATATTCGCCGACCAAGTCCTGCCCATAACTATCGCGCAGCGTATCGGCGAGTTTTTTGGCTTGCGCCGACGCCGGATCGAGAGGCGGGTCGACGATCTCGGTGACGACGAAGACCGGCCGGTCGGTCGGCTTGTCACCATCGGTGGTTCCGGCCGCGTCTTTGACGGTGCGGAAAATCGCATCGAGTGTCTTGGCCGGCGCCTGCGGGGTCGGCTTGCCGCGCTGCAGGCCGGTAGCGGTTTCGACCCTGAGGCCATTTTCGCTCGCGAGTTGCGCCAGCGTGGCGCCGGTCTTGAGCTTTGCCGTCATGTCGTCGGCTTTAACTTTCAAACGCGTCGCGATCTCGTCATCGCGCCAGCGCGTCTCGACCTGATCCTTTACCTCATCGAGTGTTCGCTCGCGCGACGGCGCAATGCCGGCGACCTCGACCCACACCAGCCCGCCATCAGGTAGCGACAGCGGATCGCTTTCCACTCCAACGTCGCCGGAAAAC
Organism: Pseudolabrys sp.; assembly: GCA_050998115.1. Taxonomy (GTDB): domain Bacteria; phylum Pseudomonadota; class Alphaproteobacteria; order Rhizobiales; family Xanthobacteraceae; genus Pseudolabrys. The sequence goes on from JBPCQM010000272.1 coordinate 4,279, forward strand.
GCGGCAGCGACTACGTCGGCGCCGGACGGCAGATTGGCGACCGGAGCGCCCGCGGCGTCACGGCCGGACCGATCGATCGCATCGATGGTGCGCACGGTCAGGCCGAGTTTCTTGGCAGTCTCAGCGAGCGTCGAACCGGCCGCGCGTTCATCCTCGATCTTGTCGCGCAGCGCACTGATCTCTGAACGGGCGCGGGTGGTTGCGATATTTTTCTTGATCTCGGATGCGACGGCTTCGAACTCGCGCTGCGAAGAGGGTTCAATCTTTTTCGCCTGCACGATGACGGTGCCGAAACGGCTTTGCACCGGCGCGCTGGTCTCGCCTTCCTTGAGGGCGAAAGCCGCTTCCGCCACTGCGGGATCAATCACCGCGGCTTTGGTCACGCTGCCGAGATCGGTGTCGCTCGCCTTGAGGCCGCGTTCCTGCACGATGTCGTCGAAGCTTGCGCCTTTGGCAATGCGGTCCGTCGCGGCTTTGGCGTCCTGGTCATTGGCGAACACGATTTGCCGCAGCTCGCGTTTTTCCGGCGTTCCGTAATCGCCAGCGTGCTGATCGTAATAGGCTCTCGCCTCGGCGTCGGGGACCACGCTCCAGCGAGATTGGTCGGCCGGGGTGAGCGTCAACAGAACGATCTTTCGGGTCTCTGGCGCGCGAAACAAAACCTTGCGCTCTTCGAAATATTTCTTGAGCACTTCCGGCTCTGGCTTCGGGATATCACCGGCTTGTGCGGCCTCGAGCATGACGATGTCGGCGCTGCGCTTCTCATTCTGATAGCGATTGATCGCATCCAGACTGGTAGCGGGTACCTTGACTTCGCCGCTGACGCTCGCCGCTAATTGGCGGCGCAGCATGACCTGGCGTTGTTCGCTGACATATCGCGCTTCGGTGAAGCCGGCTTGACGGATCATCTGGGCGAAGGTGTTCCGGTCGAATTGACCATTTAGCCCGCGAAACGATTGATCGGTGGTGATCTGGCTGGCGATCTGTTCGTTCGATATGCCAAGCCGCATGGCCCGCGCTTTCTCGTCGAGCGCCGTCTCCGCGACCAATTGCCCGACCAGTTGGCGGTCGAGGCTGAGCGCGCGCGCCTGGTCGGGCGTGATCGGACGGCCGAGGCGGCGGCCGAGCTGGGCCATTTTGTCAGTGTAATAATTTCGGAACTGCTCGATGGTGATCTCGACGTCGCCGATCTTGGCGACGGTCGATTGCCCGAAGCCGCGGAAAATGTCGCCGATGCCCCAGATGGCGAAGGAAATGACAAGCGTGCCCATGATGACGGCCATCACGGCTTTGCCGAGCCAACTGGCAGAGGCTTTGTGTATTCCTCGAAGCATGCAACGCGCCTTTGAAATAGGCTCTCTTGTGAGAAAAAAAGGGGCTGACGCCCATCTTATAGGGATGGCGGCTGACCCCTGCAACTTAATGCTCCGCAAGGAAAATGGCCGGAATTTGAGCATCCGCTACGCTCTGGCGCGCCGCCAACCGCTCTGCTAACGGCTCGGCCGCAAGGGAGCTTTCGATGGCGTCAAAGCCGCGCCCGCTGGTGGCGGGCAACTGGAAGATGAACGGCCTCAAGCGGTCGGTGGCCGAGCTCGACAAAATCAAAAGCGGCATCAGCTCCGTCAATGCCGATCTGATGATCTGTCCGCCGGCAACGTTGATCGCGAGTTTCGCCGACGCGATCAAAAGTTCGGCGCTCACGATCGGTGCGCAGGATTGTCACGCCCAGCCGTCCGGCGCCTTCACCGGTGACCTGTCGGCTGAGATGCTGGCCGACGCTGGTGCGATCGCCGTCATCGTCGGCCATTCCGAACGCCGCAACTTGCACAAGGAAACCGACGCAGAGGTCCGGGCCAAAGTCACGGCGGCGTGGCGCGCCAAGCTCATTGCGATCGTCTGCGTCGGTGAGCATCGCGGCGAACGCGAAACCGGAGAAACGCTGCGCGTGGCCGGCCGCCAACTTGATGGCTCGCTGCCGGATAGTACGACGGCGGTGAACGTTGTGGTCGCCTACGAGCCGGTCTGGGCGATCGGCACCGGCTTGACGCCGACGCCGGCCGACGTAGCGGAAGTGCATGCCTTCATCCGCCGGCGTTTGACCGAGCGGTTCGGCGAACAGGGCGGCCAGATTCGCGTCCTCTACGGTGGGTCGGTGAAGCCTTCCAACGCCAAGGAATTAATGGCGGTTGCCAATGTCGACGGCGCGCTGGTCGGCGGCGCCAGCCTAAAAGCCGAGGATTTTCTCGAAATTGCGGCGATTTACCGTACGTGATCCCGAAAAGTGGACACTAGGTTTCGGAAAAGATCACGCGAAAACGGGTTCCAATATGGGTGGAAATCGCTGGTTGGATCGTGTAGCAACCCCCGCGAAACCCTATATATGCCGAAGGCGGCCGCGCCGGACGGCGTGTTTGAATGGATTTTTGAGTTATGCAGCACGTCATTATCGTTGTTCATCTGATGCTGGTCCTTGCCATGGTCGGCACGGTTCTGTTGCAACGTTCCGAAGGCGGCGGTCTCGGCATCGGCTCGAGCGGCGGCTTCATGACCAGCCGCGGCACCGCGAATGTGCTCACTCGCAGCACGGCGATCCTGGCCGGCGGGTTTTTCCTTACCAGCCTGGTGCTGTCGATCCTCGCTGGATTCGATCGCAAGCCGTCTTCGATCATTCAGGGCGGCGCTCCGGTGCAGACGCCGGGCGGTCCGGTGGCCCCGCTCGGTAGCGGTTCCGGCGGCATTCTCAATCAACTGCAACAGCCGCCGGCGGCCCCGTCGGGGCCGCAAGTACCGCGGTCGCAGTAAAAAAATCTGAGGAAGGGCCGGGAAACCGGCCCTTCGGCGTTAGAGGGTAAGGTGTTCGGTGCGATGCTGAGTGGGATGGCGAGAAAGGCGATGCAAAAATATGGGGCTTCGAAATTGGCGAAATCCGTTTGTGGACGGCAAGTCAGGGCTGCGGTTTTGATGCTCGTCGAATCGAAACACGAGGGCTAAAGCTAGACTCCCATGGCGCGGTACATTTTCATCACCGGCGGCGTGGTTTCCTCACTGGGCAAGGGTCTGGCGTCGGCAGCGCTCGGCGCGCTGCTTCAGGCTCGTGGCTACAAGGTCCGCCTGCGCAAGCTCGATCCCTACCTCAATGTCGACCCCGGCACGATGTCGCCGTATCAGCACGGCGAGGTGTTCGTCACTGACGATGGCGCGGAGACCGATCTCGATCTTGGACACTACGAGCGCTTTACCGGACGGCCGGCGACGCGCCAGGACAACATCACTACCGGGCGTATTTATCAGGACATTCTCGCCAAAGAACGGCGTGGCGATTATCTCGGCGCCACCATTCAGGTCATTCCGCACGTCACCAATGCCATCAAGGAATTCGTGCGCGACGGCAATGATGGATTTGATTTTGTGCTGGTTGAAATTGGCGGCACGGTCGGCGACATCGAGGGACTGCCGTATTTTGAAGCGATCCGTCAGCTCGGCAATGACCTGCCACGGCACCACGCCGTCTATATTCATCTAACGCTGCTGCCATTCATTCCGAGTGCGGGCGAGATCAAGACCAAGCCGACGCAGCACTCGGTCAAGGAGTTGCGCTCGATCGGCATTCAGCCGGATATTTTATTGTGTCGCACCGACCGGCCGATCCCCTCAGGTGAGCGGCGCAAGCTTGGCCTATTCTGCAACGTGCGGGAAAGCGCGGTGATCGAGGCGCGCGACGTCGATAACATCTATGCCGTGCCGCCGGCCTACTCGGCGGAAGGCCTGGACAGCGAGGTGCTGTCGGCATTCGGGCTCGATCCGGGCGCGGCGCCCGACCTGGCGCGGTGGCAGCTTATCAACGAGCGCGTGCGCAATCCGGAAGGCGATGTCACGATCGCGATTGTTGGCAAATATACCGGAATGAAGGACGCCTATAAGTCGCTGATCGAGGCGCTGTCGCACGGCGGCATCGCCAACAAGATCAAGGTCAATCTCGATTGGATAGAATCCGAAGTTTTCGAGAGCGAAGATCCGACGCCGTTCCTTGGGCACGTCACCGGCATTCTGGTGCCGGGCGGCTTTGGCCAGCGTGGCGCCGAGGGAAAAATCCGCGCGGCGCGCTTCGCGCGCGAGCGCCACGTGCCGTATTTCGGCATCTGCTTCGGCATGCAAATGGCGGTGCTGGAAGCCGCACGAAATTTGTGCGGCATCGACAATGCCAATTCGACGGAGTTCGGCCCGACGAGCGAACCGGTAGTCGGCCTGATGACCGAATGGCTCAAAGGCAGTGCGCTGGAGAAACGCCAAGCCAATGGCGATCTCGGCGGCACCATGCGGCTCGGCGCCTATCCGGCGGCGCTGACGCGCGGCAGCCGCGTCGCCGATATTTACGGCTCGACCGATATTTCCGAACGCCATCGCCATCGCTACGAGGTCAACACCAATTACAAAGGCCGTCTCGAGCAGCGCGGCATGCGTTTTTCCGGGATGTCGCCGGATGGAATTTTGCCGGAGATCGTCGAATACGAAGACCATCCCTGGTTCATCGGCGTGCAATTCCATCCCGAGTTGAAATCGCGGCCGTTTGAGCCACATCCACTGTTCGCGTCGTTTGTCGAGGCGGCGCTGGAGCAGAGCCGTCTGGTGTAACCATGCCAGCGCACGGGCTCGATCATATCGTCCATGCGGTTCACGACCTCGACGGCGCGGCCGAGCTTTACCGGCGTATGGGTTTCACCGTTGGCGCGCGCAACAAGCATCCGTGGGGCACGCACAATTACATCGTGCAATGTTCGGGCACGTTCGTCGAGCTGCTGACAATCGCCGAGCCCGATAAGCTTGGCGACGACGGGATCTCGAAATTGTTCGGCAAATACAATCAGGACTTCCTCGCGCGCGGCGAGGGGCTGTCCCTGCTTATTCTGGAATCGAAAGACGCCAAGGCCGATGTCGATGATTTCAAGCGTGCTGGTATTTCGGCGGCAGACGCCGTGCATTTCGAGCGCGAAGCGAAGCGTCCTGACGGCACGCTGATCAAGGTCGGCTTCTCGCTGGCGTTCGCGCAAGACGCGGCAGCGCCGTCGATCCGCTTCGCGACCTGTCAGCAGCATTATCCGGAAAATTTCTGGAATCCGGCGTTCCAAAATCACGCCAATGGCGCGCAGGCGATCCGCGGGGTGATGATGTTGGCGGATGAGCCCGAACAACATCGCGCGTTTATTTCCGCGTACACGGGCTCCACCGAGTTCTATGTCGAACCAGGTGAGGTTAGCGTGATGACACCGCGCGGTGCGCTGAGCATCATGACGCCGGCGCGGTTCGCCGCCGCGTTTGGCGGTCCGCAGCCCGCGGCGGGCAATTATCTTCACGCCATCCGCTTCGCGGTCAACGATATCGCGAAAGCGCGTGATGCCATGAAGAAAGGCGGCGTGAAGACACGCGATCATCGCGACGGCTTTGTGATCGACGCCGCCGATGCGTTGCGCGCGGTTCTGAGCTTCGAACCGCTCACAAAATCGGGACATTGAGCGGCGTGTTGACCGCAACGCTGCCCGCCGTCATGGTCCGCCCCGCATGGACAAATCTTTAAGTTCGAACGCCACTGTCGCCATCGGCGGCGTTAAATTCGGCAATACATTGCCGCTTGCGCTAATCGCCGGGCCGTGTGCGCTGGAAAGCCGCGCGCACGCGCTGGAGATGGCGAAGGCGTTAAAGGAAATCTGCGGCAAGGTTGGCATCGGCCTGGTATTTAAGACTTCGTTCGACAAAGCCAACCGCACATCGGGTAGCAGCGCGCGGGGCATTGGGCTCGACCAAGCCTTGCCGATTTTTTCCGAAATTCAAAACACGCTACACGTGCCGGTGCTCACAGATGTGCACGACGCCGCGCAGTGCAAGCCGGTGGCGGAGGCGGTCGATATTCTGCAAATCCCGGCGTTCCTGTGCCGGCAGACTGACCTTTTGATCGCTGCCGCCAGAACCGGCAAAGCCGTCAATGTGAAGAAGGGTCAGTTCCTGGCGCCATGGGACATGGAAAATGTCGTGGCGAAAGTGATGCGAGCCGGCAATAAAAACGTGCTGGTGACCGAGCGCGGCGTCTCGTTCGGCTACAACACGCTGGTGTCGGAC
>JBPCQM010000278.1:0-20764 GCA_050998115.1 Pseudolabrys sp.
CCCTGAAGCTGCGCACGTCCGGCCCGCCGAGTTCGTAAATTGTGCCGTCTTGCGCCTTGCCGTCGACGGCTTCGGCGATGGCGGCCGCGACATCGCCGGCAAATACCGGTTGGAACAGCGTGCCGCCACCGCCGATCAGCGGCAGCACCGGTGTCATCCGCGCCAGCGACGCAAAGCGGTTGAAAAAACTGTCCTCGGGACCGAACACGATGGAAGGGCGCATGATCACGGCAGCCGGCACGGCGGCGAGCACGAGCTGCTCGGCTCTCGCCTTTGAGCGCGCGTAGGATGAAGGCGATTTCTCATCAGCGCCAATCGCCGATACGTGCACCAGCCGCGCGCCGTGCTCCGCGGTGGCCAGCGCCACCTGTTCAGCGCCGAAACGATGCACCAGATCGAAGCGTTGGCGGCCGCGCTCAAACAGGATGCCGACCAGGTTGACGACCACGTCGGCGTCGCGCGCCGCGGCTTCAACCGACTGCGGGTAGCGCAGATTGGCTTGCACGGCATGGATCTGTCCGACCCGGCCGAGCGGTTGCAGATGGCCGGCGAGTTCGGGCCGGCGTACCGCGGCGCGGATGCGGTAACCGCGCTTGGCTAGCGCGCGCACCACATGACGGCCAAGGAAGCCGGAGCCGCCAAAGACGGTGACCAGACGGTCGGAACTTGTTTTGGCGCTCATGCGAGACCGGCAATACCGGATCAGTTAGGCCCATATAAACCGGCCCGCGCGTCATTTGACAAGGCCGAAGGTCATCCGTACCTAGTCCGCGCAAATCGAAATCTGCCCAAATTGCCCAGGTGGCGGAATTGGTAGACGCACTAGTTTCAGGTACTAGCGGGTAACACCGTGGAGGTTCGAGTCCTCTCCTGGGCACCAGCGTCCAGCGCGAAAGAGATCACGCGCAACTAGTCGGAAGCCGAATGACTATCCGTCTGCATCGCGGCGACCTGTCCAGCCTCAACGCCTATACAGGCGCGGTGGCGATCGACACCGAGGCGATGGGCCTCGATCCCAACCGCGACCGGTTGTGCGTGGTGCAGCTTTCGCCGGGTGACGGCTCCGCCGATGTTGTGCAAGTCTCGGCTGAACGGCCCGACGCGCCAAATCTGAAAAAACTTCTCGCCGACAAATCCGTTCTCAAGATTTTCCATTTCGCGCGGTTCGACGTTGGCCTGCTCTACAAGACCTTCGGCGTGATGGCCGACCCGATCTATTGCACCAAGATCGCCTCGCGGCTCGCGCGCACCTATACCGACAAGCATGGTCTCAAGGATCTGGCGCGCGAACTGCTTGGCGTCGAGATATCGAAACAGCAGCAATCATCCGACTGGGGCGCCAGCGAACTTACCGATGCGCAAATGGCCTACGCAGCTTCCGACGTGCAGCATCTTCATACGCTCAAGGACAAACTCGACGCGATCCTGACGCGCGAGAAGCGCGCCGACCTTGCTGAGGCGTGCTTCCGTTTTTTGCCCGACCGGGTGCGTCTCGATCTGGCCGGCTGGGCGGCTGAAGACATATTTTCGCATTCAGCGTAGCAACTCGCGTTTTTCATGGGTTTTTCCTTGTTGCGAGACGGTCTCGCCGCTGACGGGCCATATTTGGCCAGCATGTTAATGTAGCGTTCCACCTGGTGGGGATGACGAGAGGATGAGCCGTTTGGTCGCAGCACGAGCCGATGAACAGACCTCGCGCGGCTATTGGACCATGGGTCGCAACGACGCCGAACGCTCGTTCCGCGCTGCGCGAAAGCACAGCCGGCGGGTGCGCAGACTGCGCGTCATGGTGCCTGCGGGCCTGATCGTTATTCTCGGCGGCATGCTGTTGTGGAGCTGGCTCAATCCCCTCCACCTGCTGGACCGGCTACCGGGAAGGATCGGCGACATGGTCATTTCAGGCACCAAGATCACCATGCAAGCGCCGCGGCTCTCGGGCTTTACCCGCGATGCACGGCCCTACGAACTGACCGCCAAGTCGGCGGCGCAGGACCTCACCCGGCCGGACATCGTCGAACTTCGCGAAATCCACGCCAAGGTGCAGACGCTGAGCAACGGGATGACCAACATTACCGCGCGCGACGGCCTCTATGACAGCAAGAAGGAAATACTGACGCTCGGCAATGACGTCGTGCTCGTCACCGCCGACTACAAGGCCTGGCTCACCAATGCGGTGATCGATATCCGCAGCAGTAATGTCGTCTCAGACAAGCCGGTCAAGGTCGAGATACTACAAGGAATTTTGAACGCCAACCGGCTGCAAGTCAGCGAATCCGGGCAACTGATGACTTTCGATGGCGGCGTGGTGATGGATCTCCAGCTTGAGAATCCTGCGCCGCCTGCCGCACAAAATCGTCCGGCGGCGCGTAATGAAACGGCACCACGATGACCGCTGCTTTCTTCAAAATCGCGACGATGGCGACGCTCGGCATGCTGGTGCTCTCGCCGACGCTGGCGGCGCCGAAGAAAGCCGAGCCCGCCACTGCCGCCACTGCCGCCCCCGCCGGTCCGCCTAACGCCGTGCAGGGCTTCTCGCAAAATCGCGACAAGCCGGTTCACATTGAGGCGAAACGGCTCGAAGTGCGCGACAAGGATAAAGTCGCAACCTTCATCGGCACCGTCCAGGTCATCCAGGGCGACACTGAGATGCGTTGCAACACGCTCGTTGTGTTCTACGAGCAGAATACCGATGCGAAACCTGGCACCGGCGTGCAAGCCGAGACGCCGGGTCCGGGCGGCGCGCAACGCATCAAGAAGCTCGAAGCCAAAGGCAGCGTGGTCGTGACCCAGGCCGATCAGATCGCCACCGGTGAAAGCGCGCTGTTCGACATGCCGACCAACACCATCACCATGATCGGCAAGGTGGTCGTTACTCAGGGCCAGAACGTGTTGCGCGGCGACCGGCTGGTGGTCGACATGACAACTGGACTTTCACACATGGAGTCCGGCAAGAGCGGGGACGGCCGCGTGCAGGGCCTGTTTCTGCCGGGCAATGGGTCGCCGATCCCTGCACCTGGCGCCAAACCGAATGGCAGCGCCCCACACCCGACGCCGGCAACCCGCCCGAAGGCCATCTACTGAGCCGGAAATTCCGAACTGGAAAACACTCCTGCGGACGGGCTTGAGCGCCGCATCCTGACAGGAATCAGTTAGGGTCCGGTCGCCATCCGATGCCCGGTCGAATACCAGCCGAGGTCGTCCGTTGAACATAATCTCGCTGTTTCGACGCCGTTCTCCGACGCAGCGCAGCGCTCGCGCGCCGGTCCAGCCCGTCATGCGGACTGCCAACCAGCTGACGGCGCCATCGGCCGCGCAACAGCCGCGGGCGCAGTCTGCGCAACGTCAGGCCGATACGCGGCATAACGCCCGCCATGGTTATCTTGCCGCGCACAGCGTCGAGAAAACTTTTGCCGGCCGCACCGTCGTGAAGGGGGTCACGCTCTATGTGCGGCGTGGCGAAGCCGTCGGCCTGCTCGGCCCAAACGGTGCCGGCAAGACCACCGTATTCTATATGATCACCGGGCTTATCGCGGCCGATAAAGGCCGGATAGAGCTCGACGGCTACGATGTGACCGCGTTGCCGATGTACCAGCGCGCCAGGCTGGGGGTGGGCTATCTGCCTCAGGAGGCTTCAATTTTCCGCGGCCTCAATGTCGAGGACAACATTCGCGCCGTGCTTGAGGTGGTGGAGCCCGACAAACGCCGGCGCGAAGCCGATCTCAACGCCCTGATGGAGGAGTTCAATATCGCGCGGTTGCGCAAGACGCCAGCGATCGCGCTGTCCGGCGGCGAACGCCGCCGTGTCGAAATTGCGCGCGCGCTGGCGACGCGGCCAAGCTATATGCTGCTCGATGAGCCGTTCGCAGGCATCGATCCGATCGCGGTCGGCGACATCCAGGCGCTAGTGCGCCATCTGACCAATCGCGGCATTGGTGTGCTGATCACCGATCATAATGTGCGCGAGACGCTCGGCCTGACCGATCGCTCCTACATCATCTATTCCGGCGAAGTCCTGATGGAGGGGCGCGCCGAGGATATCGTTAACAATCCCGATGTCCGTAGACTCTATCTAGGCGAGGAATTCCGCCTGTAGCCATGCACATGCCTTAGGCAAACGCTGCCCAGGATTTGGCATCCGCCTCCGCCGCGAACCTGATATAACAAGCAAGAATCAGACCAGTTCGTCGGGAATCGAATGGCTCTTTCGCAACGAGTTGAGTTCCGCCAGAGCCAAGCCTTGGTGATGACGCCGCAGTTGATGCAGGCCATCAAGCTGCTGCAGCTCTCCTCACTCGACCTTGCCGCCTACGTCGAGAACGAGCTCGAGAAAAATCCGTTGCTGGAGCGCGCCAGCGAGGACGGGGGCTTGGCCCCGACCAAATCGGAAGGCGAGCCAACCGAGGCGGCAAGCCAGGACCCCTCGGCGTCGGATTATAGCGGGGAGGAATTCGAAACCAGCCGCAGTTCGATGGAAGAGCGACTCGGTACTGAACTCGAAAACGTATTTCCGGATGCCGATTCTAGCAGCGGCGAGAAGGCCGCCGTCTCCCCCGAAATGCAGCCCGGCGGCTACTCGGAATGGTCGGGGGCCGGCACGCGGGGCGGCGAGGACGGCGGCTACAATCTGGAAGCCTTCGTGTCCGCCGAAGCGACGCTGGCCGACCATCTGGCTGAACAAATGACGATGGCCGTTACCGACCCGGTGCAGCGCATGATCGGCCAATACTTGATCGACATGGTTGATGAGGCCGGTTACCTCGGCGACGAACTCGATGCCGTCGCCGACAAACTCGGCGCGCCGATCGCGGAGGTCGAAGCGGTGTTGGCGCTCTTGCAGACCTTTGACCCGCCAGGCGTCTGCGCCCGCAACCTGACCGAATGCCTCGCCATCCAACTCAAGGATCGCGATCGCTACGACCCGGCCATGCGCACGCTGGTGGAGAATCTCGCTTTGCTGGCCAAGCGCGATCTGCCGGCGCTGCGCCGGTTGTGCGGCGTCAGCGATGAGGATATCGGCGACATGGTCGGCGAAATCCGCAATCTCAATCCCAAGCCTGGCCTCGCCTTCGGCTCGCAAGTGGTGCAGCCGATCGTGCCGGACGTTTTCGTCAAGGCGGCTCCGGACGGCACCTGGCAGGTTGAGTTAAATTCCGACACCTTGCCGAAAGTGTTGATCAATCAGCGCTATTACGCGTCTGTGTCGAAAACGAGCCGCAACGAAAAGGACAAAACTTATCTCGCCGATTGCCTGCAGACCGCGACGTGGCTGGTGCGCGCGCTCGACCAGCGCGCCAAGACGATCCTGAAAGTCTCCAGCGAGATCGTGCGCCAGCAGGATGCCTTCTTCGCTCATGGCGTCCAGCATTTGCGCCCCCTCAACCTCAAGACGGTGGCCGACGCGATTTCGATGCATGAATCGACGGTGTCGCGCGTCACCGCGAACAAGTATATGGCGACCAGCCGCGGGATTTTCGAACTGAAATATTTCTTCACACCGTCGATCGCGGCCGCGGATGGCGGCGAGGCGCATTCGGCTGAAGCCGTGCGCGACCGTATTCGCCGCCTGATTGAGGCCGAACCACCGAGTGACGTTTTGTCAGATGATACGATTGTCGACAAATTGCGCGAGGCCGGCGTCGACATCGCGCGCCGCACGGTTGCCAAATACCGCGAAGCGCTGCGCATCCCATCATCGGTGCAACGCCGGCGCGACAAGCAAGCCGCAGCCTCTTGAGCGCCAAAAGTGGCCGAAAATGCTCGCGGAACCGGCGCGCCCCATCGTTTGTTGAAGACAAAAGACTTCAACACAAAGGGAGGCGTTTCATGCCCTTTCGTATCTCTGGAAAAAATATCGATATCGGCAAAGCTCTGCGCGAGCGTATCGGATCGCGCATCGATGAGGCCGCGGCAAAATACTTCGACGGCGGCGGCTACTCTGGCCGCGCCACCATCAACAAGGACGGATTTGGATTCCGCACCGAATGCGAAATCCATCTTGATTCCGGGGCGCTGCTTGAGGCCGAAGGCATGGATGCCGATGCGTACCTCAGTGCCGACAAAGCCGCAGTCCGCATCGAAAAACAATTGCGACGATATAACCGCAAATTGAAGGATCGCTCGGGCGGGCAGGTCAGGCGTAAGTTGAAGTCTTTCAAAGAGGCCAATTGAGGCATTGACGGGCAACCGGTCGCTCCCTATGGTCCGCCGCCTTTCCAAATCCCACCGGATATTTCATGCCGCTCACCGAGCTCGTTGCGTCGAATGCCATTAGTCCTGCACTCAAGGTCGCGGATAAGAGGCAGGCGATTCAGGTCTTGGCGACGCGCGCCGCCGAACTTACGGGTCAGCCGGAGAGGTCGATTCTGGAAATTTTGCAGCAACGCGAAAAGCTCGGTTCCACCGCGGTCGGCAACGGCGTCGCCATTCCGCACGGCAAATTGCCGAAGCTCAATCGTCTGTTCGGGCTATTCGCCAAGCTGCAAAAGCCGATCGATTTCGATGCGCTGGACAACGAGCCGGTCGATCTGGTGTTTCTGCTGCTGGCGCCGGAAGGCGCCGGCGCCGACCACCTCAAGGCGCTGGCACGGGTCGCGCGCCTGCTGCGCGACGGCGAAGTCGCGCGCAAGTTGCGCGAATCGCGCGATGCCGGCGCCATATACGCCGTGCTGGCGATGCAGTCCGCGACCGCCGCATAACCCTCGTTATCAATCGGCGAAAGCGGATGATCCAGTATTCACCGATTTTGTCCTCAAACGCAGATGTTTACTGGATGGCCCGCCTTCGCGGGCATGACAGTCAGCGTCAATGAAGGCTGACGGCCTCGAGCTCCTGGCTCCAGGCGTTGGCGAGCGCGGCTTCGCGGCTGTCGGTCAGCATGATCGGCGTGCCGTTGGCCGCGTTAAGCGTGAACAGCTTGATGCCCGGCGCCATCTGCGGCGCCTGTGGAAACAGCTTTCGAACGTCTTCGGACAAAATCGGCTTCACATAAGCGAGTTGCCCTTCGCCGAGATGGGCGAGCGCGTCCGGCGTGATCGCCGTGATCGTCGGTTCAACCGTCTTTTCGGTATTCGTTTTTTCGTTCGTCATGTTGTCGTTCCTCATGGCCCTCGTTCCTTTCTGGTTACGCAGGTCGAGTCCTGTTTGTTTTACTCGTGCTCCACAATCGAGATCGTCTTGACCACCCGGTCCGGTTGCGGCCGGACCAGATCAATCGACAGCAGGCCGTTTTTCAGGTCAGCTCCAAGCACTTCCATGCCGTCCGCCAGCACGAAGGTGCGCTGGAACTGACGCGCGGCAATGCCGCGGTGGAGGTAGTGCCGGCTCTTGTCGTCCTGTTGCCGCCCGCGGATCGCCAACTGGCTTTCCTCGGTGGACACGTCGAGCTGTTCACGGGTGAAGCCGGCCACCGCCAGCGTGATGCGCAACCGTTCCGGGTTGCCATCATCCCGCGCCAGGCGCTCGATGTTATAAGGCGGATAGCCGTCCGCTCCCTTGACGACGCGGTCGAGCACGCGCTCGATTTCGTCAAAGCCCAGGAGAAATGGGCTGGAAAGGGAAGGCACTCTCGACATGATCAAAGTCCTCTTTGCGAAGCACTTTGACGGGGCCCTCGTGTGGCACCCCGACGACCGCGGGCTGGGCTGCTGCCCGGCTCCGGCCTCCAACAATATGGGGAACCCGGGTTAAAGGTTCAAGAACGAGCACTTTCCCCGGAGATTCGCGTATCTTTATCCTTTCGCCCAACAAATAGAGTTGAGGGAAATTCGATGTCTTCCGCGCCGCGCGTGCCGCAGTTGACCGTCCGTGCCGTCTGCGCCGTGCCGGTCGAGGTCCCGCTCAATTTCGTGCTTGGCACCAGTCAGCAGGTCATGCGGCAGGTGCCACTGGTTCTGATCGATGTCGAAACCGAGGAGGGCGTCACCGGCCGCTCCTATCTGTTTGGCTACCTGCCCGCGGTCGCCCACGCGATTGTCGAACTCGTCCGTGAGGTCGAGGCGCAGACCAGGGGCCAGCGGGCGTCGCCCGCCGTGTTTTGGCAGCGGTTGATGCAGCGGTTCACGCTGGTCGGGGTGCAGGGCGTCGTTCGCATGGCGATCGCCGGGTTCGACGTCGCCATGTGGGATGCCGCGGCGCAGGCGGCGAAACAGCCGTTATGCCGCTTGCTCGGCGCCGCGCCGCGGCCGGTCCGGGCCTATAATAGTTGCGGCCTCGGTCTCAAGTCCGACAAGGGCGTGCTGGCGGCCGAAGCGGAAAAACTGCTGGAGCGCGGGTTCGGCGCGGTCAAATTGCGGCTCGGCTATGCGACGCTTGCCGAGGACATCGACGCGGTGCGCGCGGTGAAAAAGCGCATCGGCGCAAATATCCTGCTGATGGTCGACTACAACCAGATGCTGCCGCTCGACGATGCGCTCGAGCGCGGCCGCGCGCTCGACGGCGAGGGCGGCATTTACTGGCTGGAGGAACCGATCCGCCACGACGATTACGCCGGCGCGGGAAGGCTCACACGTGCGTTAACCGTGCCGATCCAGACCGGCGAAAACTTCAACGGCCCGCACGGAATGAGCGCGGCGATCGAGGCCCGCGCCACGGACTATGTGATGCCGGATCTTGAGCGCATCGGCGGGGTTACTGGCTGGATGCGCGCCGCCGAGCTCGCCGCGCAACACACACTCAAGATGTCTTCGCATCTGTTCCCCGAAGTCAGCGCGCATTTGTTAACGGCGACCCCGACCTGTCATTTCCTCGAATATGTCGATTGGGCTGACGTGCTGCTCGAACAACCCTTGGCGATCAAGGATGGTCACGCCATCGTGCCGGATCGTCCCGGCAACGGGATGGTGTGGAATAAATCGGAAGTCGATCGCCATCGCATCCGCTAATGATTGTTGCGCAGAGCACGGCGAAAAGATCTGTGCGTGAAATTAATATTGAAAATTAAGATTCGGCCACGCGTCGCATTTGGTTAAATTAAACATCTACGTTTTCCTTGTTTGGCTAAAAACTCCCTAACAAACGCGCGCTCGCACATTCCGTCTTTATAGTCCGCGCTAACGGACGAGGCGGGATTTGAAGAAAAGTGTACGGGAGTGAACAGTGATCGCGCACCAAGCCTTTCAACGCGACATCTTTGAACGTGATCCGCTTGAACCTTCGGTCGAGGAAAAAATCTTTCTTCTGGCGAAGCGCACCTGCATCGGCTTTGCCAGCGTCGCGCTGGTGCTCGGTCTGCTCGACCTCGCCAACGTCCATTCGGCGGCCGGCGCGCTCGCGTTCTGGCAATCGAGCCGTGTGAAGGTTCTCGCACTCGGCGATGCCGTGCGCGGCGGCGTGCAGAGCATTTCGATCGTGCCGGCTCAAGCCGAGGAGGTTGCGGTTCGCATTCCCACGCTGGCGCTGGTGCGCGTCGCGGCCAAAATCGAGAAAACCGGAAGGCCGGCAAAAGCTGAAGGGACCGGAAAGGTCAATTCTACAATCGCCGAACTCGCGGCGGCACGCGGCAGGGACGCCGTGCAACTGGCAATGGTGGCGCCTCAGATCATGACGCCACCAGCCGGCGAGAGACGAGAAAACGCCAATTTCATTGCGCCGACACGTGAAGCCGCCGTTCCGGCGCCATCGGAGCCTCGATCGCAAGACCTCACGCAGGCGATGATGTCGCCGGCCGCGCTGGCGAAACGCGAAACGCCGATTTCGGCCGCCGCCGCGCCGAAGCGCGACCTTTATGAAGATCTGGCCCTGCCGAAGCCGGAACCGATCCGCCTCATAGTAGACGCGCCGGAAGCGCAAACCGTGGTTACGCCGGCGGTGATCGCCCCGGCGATCGCCGAGACGATTGCCCAGCCTGAGCTCCCCATTCCGCTCACTCTGGTACCGCTGCCGCGCGAGGCGCCGGGCGCGCCGCCGCCGTCGCCGGCTGAACGGCTCAATCTCAAGGGCAAGGACTACACCAAGGCCGAGCGCTGCCTCGCCAATGCGGTCTATTTCGAATCGCGCAGCGAGCCGGTTCGAGGTCAGATTGCCGTGGCGCAAGTGGTGATGAACCGCGTGTTCTCCGGCTTCTATCCGAACGACATTTGCTCGGTGGTCTACCAGAACGCCAGCCGACATCTCGCCTGCCAGTTCACTTTCGCCTGTGACGGCAAGAAAAAGCTCATTAACGAACGCGGCGCCTGGGCGCGGGCCAACCGCATCGCGCGCCAGACGCTCGAGGGGCAGATCTATCTGCCGGAAGTCGCGAAATCGACGCACTACCACGCCAATTATGTACACCCGAACTGGGTGCACGAGATGAAACGGCTGGCGCGTTTTGGCATTCATTCGTTCTACCGGCCTTACGCTTGGGGCAACGGCGCGGAAGAACCGGTGTGGGGCAGCGGCGTGATGGCGCAGGCCAGCGCCAAGAAGACCGCCGCGAAATAACGCGTGAGCGGCTCTCGGCGCCGCGCTTGCTCACAGTTTGAACAGATCGGCCGCGTTATCGCGGCCGATCTTCATTTTGTCGGCGGCTGCAAGTTCGGCTTGATCGAACCAGGCGCAGCCGTCATCAATGCCTTCGAACGGCCAGTCGATGGAGAACATCACGCGTTCCACGCCGACTTCGGCGACGGTTTGCTTGAGCGCCGAAGTGCTGAAATTGCCCGACGTGGTCAGCCAGAAATGCTTGCGAAAATAATCCGCCACGGATTTTTTGGCGGCATATTCATGCGGCGCCTTCATCCAGCCATTCCTGTGATCAATCCGCCACAGCAGCGCCGGAATGCCCTCGCCGAGATGGCCGAGCACGATCTTGAGCTTCGGGCATTCGTCGAAAATACCGCTGCCGATCAATCGCAGCGCGTGCACCGAGGTTTCCGCGTTAAACGCCCAGTTCGGGCCGAGCAGCCAATTGTGGCCACGATAGCCGGGTATTTGCCCGGGCAGTGGATTGCGAGGATGTAGATAGAACGGCACGTCGAGCGCTTGCAGCGCGCGCCAGAACGGCTTGTATTGTGGCAAGTCGTAATACAGCAAATTGTCGGGATTTCCGCTGTGGGAAAACCCGTTCACCAGTGCGCCGACGAAGCCGAGGTCGTTCACGCAACGCTCAAGTTCGGCGATCGCCGCCTTAGGGTCCTGCATCGGCAGCGCCGCGAAAGCAGCGAAGCGATCCGGGCGCTTGCGGGTCTCTTCGGCGAGCGCATCGTTGGCCTGACGCGCCACCGCGATGGCTTGCTCGGCATCGCCGATCGCCTGCACCGCCGGCGCGTTGAGCGACAGGATCATTTTTTCAACGCCACCGGCGTCCATCGCGCGCAGCCGCGTGTCGTGGATGTCGAGCAGCCGGTGGCGCAGTTCCGGCCACACAAGCGCGCCAAACACTTGTGAATCGTTAAGCGTCGCCTCGATGGCGAAATGATCCTCCAGGGTAATCTTGGTTTGCATGCTGAAGATTACAGCCTTTTTTCGCGAAAGTGCGACCCGACAGCGACTTGAGATATTTCTCAAACTTTACGGCTTGATCGGCATCGCGGAAAGCGACGCACGTCTTGATCTGCCAGGGATGTAGAAATGACCAGGGTCGACGCTTTGAAGAATGTAAACGTATTTCATATCGCCCGCCTTCGTTCCTGCGGAACTGCGGCGCGGCAGCCTTCGCTTGCCACGCTACGGCCTGCCGAGCCGAAGCTTGCGTAGCAAGCGAAGGTTGGTGGAGCCAGGCGGGATCGAACCGCCGACCTCCTGCATGCCATGCAGGCGCTCTCCCAGCTGAGCTATGGCCCCAATTCGCGAATTCGATGGCGCGCCAAATCTGTCTTGCTTGGCACTGACTTGGCGCCAACTTAGCGCTTGCCTGGCGCTCAGGTTTCCTCTTCCTTCTCGACCGCTTCGCCGATGATGTCAGTCACGTCGGGATCGCCTTCATCTTGCTCCTCGATAAAGGCGGCATCGTCCAACGTATCGTTAGTTGCGACTTCCTCGCCTTCGGCGGCTTCCTCGCCGGCGGCAGCCGGCTTCTTGCCCGTCGCCTCGGCGTCAGCGTCTTCAAGCGACACGAACTCGGCGTCCGCGGTTTCCGGATCGGCGGCGACGGGCGCAGGCGCCGGTTTTGCGACGGGCGCCGGCTCGGCCGGCCGCGAACGCGAGGTTACCACTGGCACGACAAAGACGGTTTCGCATTTCGGGCAAACGATCGGATTTTTGTCGAGATCATAGAACTTCGCGCCGCAACTGCCGCACAGGCGCTTGGTGCCAAGATCGAGTTTCGCCACGAGCAGGTTCCTTAAAAGGTTCCGGGAAATTTGGAGCTTCACTTGGCTAGTTGCGGCGGACCTGTCAATAGCGCAAAGGCAGGCGACAACGGTGAAAGCCCTCCCGGACTGTCTCGGCCAAGATGACGCGGCGCGCTGACGCGTGGTAGGACGGCGCACTTTAAAGGTGCACCAACCGTGACTAGCGCCGCCGCCAATGCCGGCCAAAATGCCGATCCGTTGCCGCTTACGGCCCGCCGCAGCGGTCCGATTTCGGGCCGCGCCCGCGTCCCTGGCGACAAATCGATTTCGCACCGGGGGCTCATCCTTGGCGCGCTGACGGTCGGCGAGACGGCTATTTCAGGGCTGCTGGAGGGCGAGGACGTTCATCATACCGCCGATGCCATGCGTGCGTTTGGCGCCCGGATCGAGCGGGGCAACGATAGCGCCGGACAGCCGATTTGGCGCGTCCATGGCGTCGGCATCGGCGGATTTTCTACGCCGCGCGGCACGCTCGACTTCGGCAATTCCGGCACTGGCGCCCGCCTGGCGATTGGCGCAATGGCGGGATGCCCGATCACCGCGACGTTCGACGGCGACGCTTCGTTGCGGCTGCGCCCAATGCAGCGTGTCCTCGATCCGTTGCAAAAAATTGGCGCGCGGATCGTCTCGACGGCGGATGGGGGGCGGCTGCCGCTGACCTTGCAGGGCGCCCCCGATCCGATACCGATCACCTATGAATCTCCGGTGCCCTCGGCGCAATTAAAGTCCGCGGTGCTCTTGGCCGGCCTCGCCGCGCCGGGCGAAACCACGGTGATCGAAGCGCATGCTACACGCGATCACACTGAGCGCATGCTCAAGCATTTCGGCGCCAAGGTAACGGTGAAGCCGCATGGCGACCATGGCCGCCGCATCGTGCTGCACGGCCAGCCCGAGCTCGAGCCGGCGCCGGTGACGGTGCCGGCCGATCCATCGTCGGCGTCGTTTCCGCTGGTCGCGGCCTTGATCGTGCCAGGCTCGGATCTGATTTTGGAATCGGTGATGACTAATCCGCTGCGCACCGGGCTGTTTGCGACGCTGAAGGAAATGGGCGCCTCGATCGAAGCGGTCGAGACCCGCGGCGACGGCGGCGAAGAAGTCGCCGATCTGCGCGTTCGTGCGTCAGCGCTCAAAGGCGTCGAAGTGCCGGCGGAGCGCGCGCCGTCGATGATCGACGAATATCCGGTGCTTGCGGTGGCCGCCGCCTTCGCGCAGGGCCAGACCATTATGCGGGGCTTGAGCGAATTGCGGGTCAAGGAATCCGACCGGCTCGCAGCAACCGCCGAGATGCTGCGCGTTAATGGCGTCGAGGTGACGATCGAAGGCGACGACATGACCGTCAACGGCAAAGGCATAACGGCGGGCGGCGGCGTGGTCGCGACACAGATGGATCATCGAATCGCGATGTCGGCGCTGGTGCTGGGACTCGCCAGCGAGCAGGGCGTGCAGGTCGACGATACCGCGTTCATCGCCACCAGCTTTCCTGGCTTCACTGCGTTGATGCGCTCGCTCGGCGCCGACCTAAGCTGATTCAACGATAAAGATCGGCGCGGGTCGGCGGCAAGCCCGACGATCCCCTTTTCCGTTTCGAAGCGAGCGTCTGAAAAATGCCAAGCGTTCCGCGCTCGAAACCGATCGAACAGCCGGCGAGATAAATAAGCCAAAGCCGCGTCTTGGCTTCCCCGACCGCGCGCTCGGCAGCCGCGCGATTGGCCAGCAAACGGTCATGCCAAAGCCGGCACGTGCGCGCGTAATGTTCGCGCCAGCCTTCGACGTCGTGCACTTCGAAGCCGTACTGTTCAAGGTTGGCGCTTGTCCTGCCGATATGGTCGAGCTCGGCGCCGGGAAAGATGTAGCGGATAATCGCCGCGTATTCCGGCCGCTTTTTCCGAAAGGCCTTATCGTCGCCTTTTGCGGGCCGGGTAATGGCGTGATGGAGGTAAAAGCCCTCGGGCGCCAACAACCGCTGAATGGTCTGAAAGTAAGTCGGATGATTATCGATGCCGACATGTTCGAACATGCCGATCGAGGCGATCTTGTCGAACTGCCCGTCGAGCGTCGAGTAGTCGCGTAACTCAAGCGTCACGCGATCTTGCAGGCCAAGCTTCGCCACTTTTTCCCGCGCGTAATCGAGCTGGGCTTGCGAAAGCGTGATCCCGTGAGCGCGGGCGCCGTGATGGCGCGCCGCGTGACAGACCAGCGCGCCCCAACCGCAGCCGATGTCAAGAAATCGGTCGCCCGCTGCCAATCGTAATTTCCGGCAAATCATTTCCAGTTTGTCTTGCTGTGCAGTCGCGAGGTCGTTTTCCCAAGTGGTGAAATAGCCGCAGGAATAAACCCGCTCCGGATCGAGGAACAGCGCGTAGAAATCGTTCGACACATCGTAGTGATGCTGGATGTTCGCCTTGTTCGTCCGCTCGCTACCGTCGCTTGACCGTTCAGCTGGCGATGCTTCCAACGGCCACGGACCGCCGCGCGGCACGAACAAGAACCGAAGCGCCAGGCGCAAGATGAGGGGTTTGTCGAGCGTCTTGACGAATTGCCTGGTGCGAATCTTCGGCCGGACTGCGACCAGATCGAACAGCGAACCGTTAAGGACGTCGAGGCGACCGGAAACCCAAAGATTACCCAAGGTGTCGATCTTCGGCTTTCGGATCAGGGCCGCGACGGCGGCTTCATCGGCAAGAACGACGGTTAACGCGTCAGGCGACAGATCGGCCGGCACGGTCGAGCCGTCCCAGAGCCGAAATCCGAGATCGAGCCCGAGTCGCTCGCGCGCATGGGAGAGCAATGCTTTGAAACTGGCGAGTCTCTTTCCGGCGGCTGACATTTAGCGTCCTGATGCCGGATCCGCGGCATGTGTCATCTGATCATGGGGGGCCGGCCGCGCGCCGGTCAATCGGCGCGAAGTGCTTGAATTTCGGCGCCGGGGCATGTTGATGGAGCGGGCAAACGCGGCCGCCCGCGAAACCGGAGAGGCTATGATCATCGCGATTGACGGGCCGGCCGCGTCCGGCAAAGGCACATTGGGCAAGCGTCTTGCCCAGCATTACGGCCTGCGTCATCTCGATACCGGTCTGCTCTACCGCGCCGTCGGCAAGGCCGTGCTCGACGCCGGCAAATCGCCTGATGACAAACCCGCCGCCGTCGCCGCGGCTCGCTCGCTCGATCTCTCTCGATTGGACGAGCTTGCACTTAAATCCGACAGCATCGGTAATGCCGCCTCGATCGTCTCGGCGATTCCCGAGGTGCGCGCGGCGCTGCTGGATTTCCAGCGCAGCTTCGCCGCTACGCCGCCGGGGGCGGTGCTGGACGGCCGCGACATTGGAACCGTTATCGCCCCGCAGGCCGAGGTGAAGATTTTTCTGATGGCCTCGGCGCAAGAGCGGGCCCGCCGGCGAGCCAAAGAGGCCCAAGGCAGGGGCGAAAACCCCGATCCAGCCGCTATATTGGCCGACATCAAAAAGCGCGATGAACGCGACGCCAATCGCGCCGTGGCGCCTTTTAAACCCGCGCCGGATGCGCGCTTGCTCGATACCACGCAGTTGGATATAGACGCGACCATCCGGGCCGCCATCGACATCGTCGAGGCCACCCGAACGGGCCGAGGCGGCGGTTAACCGCGCCTCGCTGTTGGAGGACAAAAGCCCCGTTCGAGCCTCGCCGTAAGGCAAGCCTGACCGCAACCATCGTTCCGAACGCACGGCACAATAGCGCCGGCCCTCCGGTATTCCAGGAGGCCGCTGAAGGTCTTGTGAAGACCCTCGGCCCGCGCGGCCGGAACGCAACCCAAACTGCCGGCGCAAACTTTAGGAATTTACATGGCCACCGCTGCAGCACCGTCGCGTGAAGATTTTGCCGCAATGCTCGAAGCATCCTTCGCCGAAGGCGGCACGCCCTCGGAAGGCACCGTCGTGGAGGGCAAGGTTGTCGGGATCGAAAAGGATCTCGCCGTCATAGACGTCGGCGCCAAGACCGAAGGGCGGGTTGCGCTGCGCGAATTTGCGGCGCCGGGCCGGCAGTCCGACATCAAGATAGGCGACACCGTCGAGGTCTATCTTGAGCGCGTCGAGAACGCGCTGGGCGAAGCGGTGCTGTCGCGCGACAAGGCGCGTCGCGAGGAAAGCTGGGGCAAGCTAGAAAAGGCGTTCAACGATAATCTGAAGGTCCAGGGCGTCATCTTCAACCAGGTCAAGGGCGGCTTCACGGTCGATCTCGACGGCGCGGTGGCGTTCCTGCCCCGCTCGCAAGTCGACATTCGCCCGATCCGCGATGTCTCGCCGCTGATGAATTCCCCGCAGCAATTCCAGATCCTCAAGATGGATCGCCGCCGCGGCAACATCGTGGTGTCGCGCCGCACGGTGCTCGAAGAGACGCGCGCCGAGCAGCGCCAGGAGCTGGTGCAGAATCTCGAAGAGGGGCAGGTCATCGACGGCGTGGTCAAGAATATCACCGACTACGGTGCGTTCGTCGATCTCGGTGGCATTGACGGCCTGCTGCACGTCACCGACATCGCGTGGCGTCGCGTCAATCACCCGACCGAAGTGCTCAACATCGGGCAGTCGGTGAAGGTCAAGATCATCAAGATCAACCACGAGACGCACCGCATCTCGCTCGGCATGAAGCAACTGCTCGACGATCCGTGGCAGGGCATCGAAGCGAAATTCCCAGTCGGCGCGAAATACAAGGGCCGCGTCACCAATATCACCGACTACGGAGCGTTTGTGGAATTGGAGCCCGGCATCGAGGGCCTGATCCATGTTTCAGAAATGTCGTGGACCAAGAAAAACGTTCACCCCGGCAAGATCGTCTCGACTTCGCAGGAAGTTGAAGTGCAGGTGCTGGAAGTCGATCCGGTCAAGCGCCGCATTTCGCTCGGTCTCAAGCAGACCATGCGCAATCCATGGGAGGCCTTCGTCGAGAAATACCCGCCGGGTTCGACGATCGAAGGAGAGGTCAAGAACAAGACCGAGTTCGGTCTGTTCCTCGGTCTCGACGGCGACGTCGACGGCATGGTGCACCTGTCCGACCTCGACTGGAAACGGCCGGGCGAGCAGGTCATCGAGGAATACAACAAGGGCGACATGGTCAAGGCGCAGGTGCTCGACGTCGATGTCGAGAAGGAGCGCATCTCGCTCGGCGTCAAGCAGTTGGCCGGCGACCCGATGGATCAGGGCGTGGCCGGCGAAATCAAGAAGAACGACGTGGTGACCTGCGAAGCGACCAAGGTGGAGGAAAACGGTCTCGAAGTGAAAATCGTCGGCACCGAACTTGACGCCTACGTCAAGCGTGGCGATCTGGCCCGCGACCGCGGCGACCAGCGTACCGACCGGTTCCAGGTGGGACAGAAGTTCGACGCCCGCGTCACCCAGTTCGACCGTAAGACCCGCAAGGTTGCGGTCTCCATCAAGGCGCTGGAAGTCGCGGAAGAGAAGGAAGCCATCGCGCAGTACGGCTCGTCTGATTCGGGCGCCACGCTGGGCGATATTCTCGGCACCGCGCTCAAGCAGCGCGAGGACGCCCCGGAGGAAGAAAAGGCCGGGGAATAGTCATACGGCAAAGCCGACATCCGGAACTGGATAAGCCATAACTGGATAAAACTATGCCACTCGATGCCGATATTATCGTCGATCGCCGCCGGATGCGGCGCAAGCTGACGTTCTGGCGGGTCACCGCCGTCGTGGTCGCGGTGCTGGCGGTGGCGGCGGCCGTTGCCCGCTACGGACCCGGCCGCGCGCTGCTGTCGCCCGGCGGCAGCATCGCGCGCATTACGATCCAGGGCATCATCCGCGGCAATTCCGATCGGGTCGCGGCACTGGACCGGCTGTCTCAGTCGTCGGCGCTGGCGGTGATCGTTCACGTCGATTCGCCGGGCGGCACCACGGCGGGCTCCGAACAGTTGTTCGACGCGCTACGGCGCCTGCACGCCAAAAAGCCGATGGTGGTGGTGGTCGACGGTCTCGCCGCGTCCGGCGCCTACATCGCCGCGATGTCGGCCGACCACATCATCGCACTCGATACGTCGCTGGTCGGCTCGATCGGCGTGCTGTTTCAATATCCGAATTTCACCGACGTGCTCAAAACCCTCGGCATCAAGGTCGAAGAGGTAAAATCCACGCCGCTCAAGGCCGCGCCCAACGGTTTTGAGCCGACCAGCCCCGAAGCACGGGCGGCGATCGCCGCCCTCGTGATGGATTCCTACGCTTGGTTTAAGGACATGGTGAAGGACCGCCGCCATCTCGACGATGGTCAACTCGCCAAGGTGGTGGACGGACGCGTGTTCACCGGGCGTCAGGCGATCGATCTGAAATTGATCGACGGTCTGGGCAATGAAAAGGACGCGCTGGCGTGGCTGGAGAGCGAAAAAAAGGTCCCTGTTGATACGCCGGTTCGCGACTATTCATTGCAGCCGCGGTTTAGCGAGCTTTCTTTCCTGCATGTCGCCGCCTGGACTTTCGATGCGGTTGGCCTGAGCGCCTTTGCGCGCCGCATCGAGGCGTGGAGTGCAGTGCAAGCGGTTGAGCGGCTGAACCTTGACGGTCTCTTGGCGCTTTGGCACCCTGCCTCCACCAATTGAGCCCGCAGGCGCCGAATGACGATGATTAAGTCAGAACTGGTCCAGCGCATCGCCACGCAAAATCCGCATCTGTACCAGCGCGACGTCGAAAATATCGTCAACGCCATTCTCGGCGAAATCACCAACGCGATGGCCAAGGGCGATCGGGTCGAATTGCGCGGCTTCGGGGCGTTTTCGGTCAAGCACCGGCCGGCCCGCACCGGACGCAATCCGCGCACCGGCGCGCATGTCGCGGTCGAGAAAAAATCGGTGCCGTTCTTCAAGACCGGCAAGGAAATGCGTGAGCGGTTGAACACGCAGGGCGCGGGAGCGGTCGCTGGCGCGGCCGCAGCGCCGCCGCCGGCCTGATATGCTCGCGAGGAGCGTTATTCGGCAGGAGCTTTCCTCGCCACAAGAGCTTTCCTGGCAAAGTTCGGATGCTATGATCGGGCCGGCTCTCAAGCCGGCCTTTATTTTTTGAGAAGGCATCGCGATGCTGCGCAAGATCGTCACGGCGATCGTCATCATTCCGCTCGCGATCTTACTGCTGGCTTTCGCGGTGGCCAATCGGCAGACCGTGACGGTAATCTTCGATCCGTTCGACACCGCGCATCCGGCTTATGCGCTGACGCTGCCATTGTTCGCGATGGTGTTCGTGCTGATGATCCTCGGCGTAATCGTCGGCGGCGTCGCGGCATGGCTTCGGCAGAGCCATTGGCGCCGCGCTGCGCGGCGGCTTGATGGCGAGGTTCACGCGCTGCAAGGCGATGTTGCCGCGTTGCGCGCTCAACTCGCCGCGACCGAGATGCCGGCCGCTTCCCTCGAGCCTGAACGGGTGCTGATCCCGCCGCCGATGGTGCCTTAGCCGGCAATCCTGGCGCAGCGTGCGCGCTTTGCCCTGGGTCAAATAGGCGCTAGAACCGCCCGGCCATGCCACTCGCCGTAAAAATCTGCGGGCTGAAAACCCCCGAAGCACTTGATGTCGCGCTGGAATCCGGCGCCGACCTAGTCGGCTTCGTGTTCTTTGCGCTGAGCCCGCGCAACCTCGGGATCGAGGCCGCACGCGCGCTGGGAGCACGCGTGAAAGGCCGGGCCGGCAAAGTGGCGCTTACTGTCGATGCCAATGACGAGACGTTGTTCGGCATTATCGAAGCGCTCAAGCCCGACATGTTGCAATTGCACGGCAACGAGACGCCGGATCGTGTCGTCACCGTGCGCACGCGCTTCAGCTTGCCGGTGATCAAGGCGCTGCCGGTCGCGGAGCGCAACGACTTGTCGCCGGTCCGGCTTTTTTCCAATGTCGCCGATCGTCTGCTATTCGACGCCCGCGCGCCGCAGGAGGCGACGCGGCCCGGCGGCCTTGGCAAGATTTTTGACTGGACGTTGCTCAAGGACATCGACACGAAAATAAACTTCATGCTGTCCGGTGGCCTCGATGCGTCCAATGTCGCGCAGGCGCTGGCGATCACCCGTGCGCCGGGCGTCGATGTGTCGTCTGGCGTCGAGCGCGCCCCCGGCGAAAAGGATCCCGACAAGATCCGCGCCTTCATCCGCGCCGCGCGCGCCACGGAAAATGCCGGCAAGACATTGGCGAGTAGTGAATGAGCGTGCAGCGCCCCAATTCATTCCGTACCGGCCCCGACGAGCGCGGGCATTTCGGTATTTACGGTGGCCGCTTCGTTGCCGAGACGCTGATGCCGCTGATCCTCGAACTAGAGCAGGCTTACAACGACGCCAAGGCCGATCCCGCGTTTCAGAAGGAAATGGACGGTTACCTGACGCATTACGTCGGACGGCCATCGCCGCTGTATTTTGCGCAGCGGATGACCGAGCACCTTAGAGATAAGGCAGGCTCCGGCCTCATGGGGGCGAAGATATATTTCAAGCGCGAGGAGCTCAATCACACCGGGGCGCATAAGGTGAACAACGTGCTCGGCCAGAT
>JBPCQM010000040.1:0-11846 GCA_050998115.1 Pseudolabrys sp.
CCCTTATCCGTGTCCGAATGAAATCTATGAGAGCGCGATAGGCGCCGCGATGGCGCAAGCGAAGGCGAACGGCATCACGCATATGATCTTCGGCGATC
Organism: Pseudolabrys sp.; assembly: GCA_050998115.1. Taxonomy (GTDB): domain Bacteria; phylum Pseudomonadota; class Alphaproteobacteria; order Rhizobiales; family Xanthobacteraceae; genus Pseudolabrys. The sequence goes on from JBPCQM010000040.1 coordinate 99, forward strand.
TCTTCCTCGCCGATGTGCGTGCTTATCGCGAGGAGAGGATGGCCGGCACCGGCATCACGCCGGTGTTTCCGCTCTGGCACCGCCCGACCGATGCGCTTGCGCGCGAGATGATCGCGGGCGGCGTTACGGCGACGCTTGTCGTCGTCGATCCGAAAGTGTGTCCGGCGCCGTTCGCCGGACGGCGCTTTGACGCCGCCTTGCTGGCGGACTTGCCGGCGGCCGTCGATCCGTGCGGCGAGAACGGCGAATTCCACACCTTCGTTTCGGCGGGACCGATGCTCAGCCGGGAGGTCAAGATCGTGGCGGGCGAGACCGTGCTGCGCGACGGCTTCGCATTCGCGGATCTCACTCTTGCCTGTCCCGGACGCGGCGCAACGCACGCCCGATAGTTTCGCAAATCTGTGCAAGGTTCATTTGCGTGCGTGCGCTGCAGAGCCGGCCCGTTACGACCGCGGTCTTTGCGGCCCCGGTTCTGCAACGCACCACCAAGAGGGGATGCGCCTGCGCCCGGGATACGAGGGACTACCCGCGCAACGTGCCCGCGGTTTTCTTCGTTACCTCGGCGACGATCTTTCCGGCCAGTGCCTCGATCTCCTGGTCGGTCATCGTCTTGTCGCGCGGCTGAAAGGTCACCGCGATGGCGATCGACTTCTTGCCGGGATCGATGCCTTTGCCTTCATATACGTCGAACACGCTTACCGCCGAAATCAGCTTCTTTTCGACGCTCTGGACGGCTCGCGTGATATCGGCGGCTTTTACAGCGCGATCCACCACGAAGGCAAAATCGCGCTCGACCGGCTGGAACGATGTGAGTTCGAGAACCGGCTTTGCGCGGCTCGGTTTCGCCTTCGGCTCCGGAATTTTGTCCAGAATCACTTCAAAGCCGACCAGCACGCCTTCGGCGTCTAACGCATTCAGCGCGCGCGGATGCAATTCGCCGAAATGCCCAAGGACATTCTGCGGGCCGATCTGGATGGTGCCGCTACGGCCGGGATGAAACCACGCCGGGCCGCCGGGCACCACCTGCAACGCCTGCATCGGCGCGCCGGCGGCGGCTAGCACCGCCAAGGCGTCGCCTTTGGCATCGAACGCATCGACCGGCGCCGCGGCGCTCGACCAGTGGCGGCCGTTGCCGCCGGTTCTTGCCAGGGCACGGCGGATGCCGCTCGCCGCGGTGAATTGATCCTCCGGCTTGTCGCCCTTGAAGATCTGCCCAACCTCGAATAGCGCCGTGTCGTTGAAACCGCGATCCGCGTTCCGCTGCGCAGCCGCGATCAATCCCGGCAACAGGCTCGGCCGCATGTCGGAGAGCTCGGCGGCAATCGGATTAGCGAGCGCCAGAGTGGGCGAACCGCCGCCGAACAATTCGGCCTCGTTTTTGGACACAAATGACCAGGTCACGGCCTCGATCAGCGCCCGCACGGCAAGCGCGCGCCTGGCTTTGCGGGTGCGGCTCTGGATCGGTGTGAGAACCGGTTTGCGGGCAAATTCGCCGCGCTCGAACGGGATTGGCGGTACGGCGTCGACGCCGATGATGCGCACGATTTCCTCGACAATGTCGGCCTTGCCTTCGACGTCCGGCCGCCACGACGGCACCGCCACTCTCATCTTGTCCGGCTGACCAGCGGCGAAAAAGCCGAGGTGCTCCAATATCCGCCGCGCGTCCGGCTGGATAACCCTGAGGCCGGTCAGGCGGGTGACCTCGCCAAGCGGAAAATCAACGACCTTCTCCGGCACATTTACCTCGCCGGCGACAACGATCTCGGACGGCGTGCCGCCGCACAGATCGAGCACCATCTGCGTCGCGAGTTCGAGCCCGGGCATCATGAAGGCCGGATCGACGCCGCGCTCAAAGCGATAGCGCGCGTCGGAATTGATGCCGAGCTTGCGGCCCGTCTGCGCAATGTTGAGCGGATCCCATAGTGCCGACTCAATCAGCACGTCGGTGGTGGTCTCGTCACAGCCCGACGCTGCGCCGCCCATGATGCCGGCGAGTGACTCTACTGTCTTGTCGTCGGCGATCACGCACATTGCGTTATCGAGTGTGTAAGTCTTGCCATCGAGGGCCAGCAGGGTCTCGCCGTTGTTGGCGCGCCGTACCGTGAGGTTGCCGTGCACCTTGTTGGCGTCGAACACGTGCAGCGGCCGGCCGCGGTCGAAGGTGATGAAATTGGTGATGTCGACCAGTGCGTTGATCGGACGAAGCCCGATGGCCGTGAGCCGTTTCTGCAACCAATCGGGTGAGGGCCCATTCTTGACGCCCTTCATCATTCGTAGTCCGAACGCCGGGCACAGCGACGTCGTCTGGCCGAAATCGAGCTTCACCGAAATCGGGCAGGGGAATTGGCCCTTCACCGGCTTCGGCGCCCGGCCCTTGAAGGTGCCCATCAAGGTGGCGCTAAGATCGCGCGCGATGCCGTTGACGCCGGTGCAGTCGGAGCGGTTCGGTGTCAGATTGATGTCGATCACCGGTTCGCCGAGCTTCGCGTATTCGGCGTAGCTTTTGCCGACCGGCGCGTCGGCCGGCAACTCGATGATGCCGTCATGGTCATCGGAAATTTGCAGTTCGGCCGCCGACATCAACATGCCGCGGCTCTCGACGCCGCGGATAATGCCAACCGCAAGCGTGATGTGCTTGCCAGGGATGTAGGCGCCGGGCGTGGAGAACACGCCTTTCATGCCGGCGCGGGCGTTGGGCGCGCCGCACACCACCTGGATCGGTTCGCCGTCACCGGTGTCGACCATGCAGACGCGCAGCCGGTCGGCGTTCGGGTGCTTCTCGGCGGAAATGACCGAGGCGATCACGAATGGCGCCAGCGACTTCGCCTTGTCCTCGACGGACTCGACCTCGAGCCCGATCATCGTCAGCTTGTTGACGATCTCATCGAGCGAGGCATCGGTGTCGAGATGCTCTTTCAACCAGGGCAGGGTAAATTTCATCCGGCCGACAAGCCTCCGGCCAACGTCGGAAAATCGAGCGGGCGGAAGCCGTAATGGTTGAGCCAGCGCACGTCGGCCTCGAAAAACGGCCGTAAATCCGGCATGCCGTATTTCAGCATGGCGATGCGGTCGATCCCCATGCCCCAGGCGAAGCCCTGCACGCTGTCCGGATCGAGACCGCAATTGCGCAGCACATTCGGATGCACCATGCCGCAGCCGAGAATCTCCAGCCAGTCGTCGCCCTCGCCGAAGCGCACTTCGCCCTGGTCGCGGCGGCATTGGATATCGACTTCCAGCGACGGCTCGGTGAACGGAAAGAATGACGGCCGGAACCGCATCTTGACGTGATTAACCTCGAAGAATGCCTTGCAGAATTCCTCAAGAATCCATTTCAGGTGGCCGAGGTTTGAAGACTTGTCGATCACCAGGCCCTCGACCTGATGAAACATCGGCGTGTGGGTCTGATCGCTGTCGCTGCGATAGGTGCGGCCTGGAATGATAACGCGGAGCGGCGGCTTCTGGGTCAACATGGTTCGCACTTGCACCGGCGACGTGTGGGTGCGCAGCAACATCCGCGAGCCGTCCGGCTTCGGGGGAAAATAAAAGGTGTCGTGCATCTCGCGGGCCGGATGGCCCTCGGGAAAATTGAGCTTGGTGAAATTGTAGTCGTCCGTCTCGATGTCGGGGCCTTCCGCCACCGCGAAGCCCATGTCGGCGAAGATCGCCGTGAGCTCGTCGATCACCTGGCTAACCGGGTGTATGCGGCCCAATTCGGCCGGCGTTTCGCGCACCGGCAGCGTGACATCGATGCTTTCGCTGCTCAGTCGTGCGTCCAGCGCGGCGTCGCCGAGTGTCTGCTTGCGCGCGGAAATCGCCCGCGTGATCTTGTCCTTGAGGCCATTGATCGCCGGACCTTGGCTCTTACGCTGTTCCGGCGTCATGGCGCCGAGCGTCTTGAGCAGCGCCGACACGGAACCGCTCTTGCCGAGTGCGGCGATTCGCACGGCTTCTAGCGCCGCTTCGTCACCAGCGTTGGCGGCGGCGCCCAACAGTTCGGTTTCGAGTTGCGCGATGTCGGTCATGACTGATGCCCCGTGCCGTCCGCCAACGGGTCCGCGCGAGGCGCGGCCCGATGATAACTCCGGCGGACGATCCAGTAACCCCTGCAGTCAATATCACTAAAAACGGTGATTACTGGATGCCCGCCTTCGCGAGCATGACAGACCAAGTTATGCCGGCTGCGCCGCTTTGGTCGCGCCTTTGGCTTTTTCGACGAAAGCGCCGAACGCCGCCGGCTCATGGATGGCCAGATCGGACAGCACCTTGCGGTCCACCGTGATGCCCGCCTTGGCCAGCCCGTCGATGAACTTCGAATAGTTCAGGCCGAACGGACGCACGGCAGCGTTGATGCGCTGGATCCAAAGCGCGCGGAAGGAGCGTTTGCGCCGCTTGCGATCGCGGAAGGCATATTGGTTCGCCTTCTCGACCGCCTGCTTGGCGACGCGGATCGTATTCTTGCGGCGGCCGTAATAGCCCTTGGCGGCCTTATAGACTTTCTTGTGCTTGGCGTGAGCGGTGACGCCGCGTTTGACGCGAGCCATGACTGATCTCCTCTAGCTCTGAAACTAGTTGGTCGAAATCGGATGCCGGCTCGCTTCGCTTGCGCTCCGGCGCAGCGGGTCAGCCGTTCGGCATCCAGTATTTTTTTACGTTGTCGCCGTCGGTCTTGAACAGCACGCGAGTGCCACGATGTTCGCGGATCGTCTTGGTGGTGCGCTTGATCATGCCGTGGCGCTTGCCGGTCTGCTGGTACTTTACTTTCCCAGTGCCGGTAATCTTGAAGCGCTTTTTAGCGCCCGATTTGGTCTTCAACTTGTAGCCTTTGGGCATTTGGCTCTCCTCGTCGGCGCATGGCGGGCGAGGCCCGCGCGGCCGTTTCTAAAATGCTCAGGATTGAGCGGTATCGCCGCCACGGCAGCCCTTAATGGCCGGTCGGCGAGAGGCGGCGTTATGGCAGAGGATTTCCGCGATGACAACCGGACCCAAAACCGGTTTGTCCCGCAATTGCCCGGAACCAAGCCTGTTATAGGCTGTTTGCTAAGGCCAGCCGCCGCCGGCGGGACACGAAAATTGAGGGATGAAGCCATGTTGCGGACGGTTTTGATCGCGGGGTTAATGTTGAGCGGCATGGCAGGGCAGGCGTCGGCCGCCGTGCTCGACGGCCGCTGGAGCGTGCTGATCGTCACCGAGAAAGGTGATTGCGACCGCGCTTATCGCTACGAGATCAACGTCGCCGACGGTCGCATCAAATACGTCGGCGAGGGCAGCTTTGACTTTACCGGCACCGTCGCTGGCAATGGCGCGGTGAAAGTTTCCGTCGCCAAGGCGGGCCAGCATGCCAGCGGCAGCGGCCGTCTCAACGGTTCGGCGGGTACTGGAGCGTGGAGTGGCGCGGATCCGAGCGGCGCCTGCGGCGGCCGCTGGGAAGCCGAGCGCCGTTAACTGGGGCCGAAGCCGCTTGGCTGACAATGAGCGTTGAAAACGAAATGGCCGGTACAAAGCCCGGCCATCACAAACTCTAATCTTGCACGCGATCAGCGCGGCGCCAGCATCATCACCATCTGCCGGCCTTCGAAGCGCGGCTCGGATTCGATCTTGGCGATCGTCGAGGTGTCGTCCTTGACGCGATTGAGCAGCTTGTAGCCAAGCTCCTGATGCGCCATTTCGCGGCCACGGAAGCGCAAAGTGATTTTCACTTTGTCGCCTTCCTCGAAGAAGCGTTTCATCGAACGCATCTTCACGTCGTAGTCGTGATCGTCGATCATCGGCCGGAGCTTGATCTCCTTGACCTCGACGACTTTCTGTTTCTTGCGGGCTTCGGCCGCTTTTTTCTGCGCCTGGAAACGATACTTGCCGTAGTCCAGTAGCTTGCAGACCGGCGGCACCGAATTTGGGGCGATCTCGACCAGATCGAGTCCTGCCGCCTGGGCCATTTCGAGAGCTGTTTGGATTGGCGTGGAGCCGTGATTGTGACCGGTGGTGTCGATCAATTGGACGGCTGGAACGCGGATCTCCTCGTTGATGCGCGGGCCGTCTTTCTGGACGGGCTGCGCGGATCTCATCGGACGACGAATGGCTTTATTCTCCTCATGCTGTTGCAACGATCCGTTCGCGATTGCCGCTACTGGGACGTGAGTAGATTGGTAGAAACCGCCCATAAGTCAACGCGGTTCCGCCGCCGGCATTGAAAAATCCTGCCGTAAAACGAGCAACTTGTTCAAATTGCTTCGGATTCAGGGTTCACGCGCCAGCAGCGATGTGTAAACGCCGCGGATCGCGACCGCGACCGCCGGCGGCGAAAACATAAACTCGGCAAATTGCCGCGCTCGCGCGCCCAATGCCTCATAGGCAGCGGCGTCGAGTTGGAGTGCTGCCGCGATGCCGCGCGCGAGGTCGCCGGCCTGACCCGGCCGCGCCAGCCAGCCGGTGCGCAGATGCTCGGGCATGCGCGGCGGCGTCAGCACATATTCCGGCAACAGGCCCACCGCGTTGGTGATGACCGGGCGGCCCATCGCTTGCGCTTCGGCGGCAGCGCGGCCGGACAGCGGCGGTTTGAGCGCCGGGATCACCACGACATCGGCGGCGGCGAGCGCCGTCGGCATGTCGGGCGTGTGACCGACCACGCGAAACAGCGTGTCGATGTGATGCACGTGCGCGCGGCGCAGCACGGCCTTGGTGTATGACGGTTCCGCGCGGTCGTCACCTGCCAGCACGAAGGTTACGTTGCGTTCGCCATTGCCGATCAGCAGGCGCGCGGCGTCGGCGACGCCCATCTGTCCGTTCCACGGCGCGATACGGCCCGGCACCAGCACGACGCGATGGCCGGGCAGGATGCCCCAGCTTCGACGCAGCGCGGCGATGCGATCGGGATGCACCGCGGCCGGGCTGAATGCCGCGGTGTCGATGCGGCGCGGAATCACGGTAATTTTTTCGTTCGGGATGCGGTAGCGCTCGATCATCGCTGCCGCGACGTAGCTCGATGGCGCCAGCATGCGGTGGCCGCGCGCGAGCGCTGACTGGAATTTGCCGTTGAACCAGGACGGCGGCGCGATGCGGTCGGGAAACGACGTCACTAGCCAGACGGGTAGTCGGTCGGCGGCGAGGATGGCGCTCCAAGCAGCGCCCGCGCATTGCGCATGCGCGATATCGATACGCTCGGCCTGGATCATGTCGTGTAACGCGCGGGCGTTCTTGCGCAACTTGAGCGGGTTGCGGGTGTCGGTCGTCATCGGCATCCATTCGCCGCCAAACGCCCGCAACGCGCCGACCAACGAGCCGCCGTCGGAGGCGACGATGGCGCGAGCGCCGGCTTGCACCAAGGTTTGCGCAATATCGACCGCGGCGTTGCCAGCCGGATCGTCGCGCAATGCCGGCACGATCTGCAGGATGGTGGCGCCCGCCAACGTGCGCTTGCTGCGCTGCGACCGATTGGCGGCGACAAGCCTATTGCCTTTGAGATCGTATTGCGGCGAAACAGATGGCTGGCGGGGCTGTTCGCGCCGCAAGGGGAGGCCGCCGTGATTCCTGGCCACAGTCCTTCGCATGGCGCTATCCATAGATGATTCGCGGCTTAAATCGCTGACCGTGGGGGAGGGCGCCGACGCGCGCCAGATCGCGGTGCGCCAGCGGGAGGGCGACAGCCCCGGCATATTCTGGCTGGGCGGCTTCAAATCCGACATGAAGGGCGCCAAGGCCCAGGCGCTCGATAATTGGGGCAAGGTGCACGGCCGCGCGGTGACCCGCTTTGATTACTCCGGTCACGGCGAATCCGGCGGCTGCTTCACCGACGGCAGCATCGGCCGCTGGCTTGAGGACTCGCTCGCCGTTTACACGCAATGTGCCAAAGGCCCGCAGGTGCTGGTCGGTTCCTCGATGGGCGGCTGGATCGCATTGCTGCTAGCGAACGAACTGAAAGAGCGCAAGGTCGCAAACTTGGAGGCCGCGCCGATTGCCGGCATAGTGCTGATCGCGCCGGCGGTCGACTTCACCGAGGAACTGATGTGGAAATCGTTCCCGGCGGAAATAAAACGCGAGATCAAGCTCAAGGGCTCATGGTCGCGGCCGTCGGAATATTCGAACGAGCCTTACGTCATCACCCGCAAACTGATCGAAGAGGGTCGCAAGCATCTTTTGCTCGACGGCCTGATCGAAACCGGCTGTCCGGTCCGGGTACTTCAGGGCGTACAGGATCCCGACGTGCCGTGGCAGCACGCGGTCGAATTGGTGTCGCGGTTCGCGCGCGACGACGTTGTGCTGACTCTGGTGAAGGACGGCGATCACCGGCTGTCGCGGCCGGAAGATATCGAGCGGTTGATGGCAGCGGTGGCGGAGTTCTAGAATGCACGATCGATAGATGTCAGGCGATCCATATGCTTCAGGCTGCGCAAATCGCGCTCATATTCATTTTTCTTTGCTCTTTGGCCGTGTTTGCTTGGGCAAAGCGAGGCGTGCCCAAGAATGTTGACGAATGGATAGCGAACAGCTGGATGCTAAATCCAAGCGTTTTTTCGACAGGCATCGAGGCTATCAACAAATCTCGCCCAAAAATTGTGGTGGCTTCATTTTTAGTTTGCGGCGTGGATATGCTCGCATTAATTATTTTGAGCTCTTTAGTAAGATAGGTTAAGCGCTGCCGTCCACTCTTCGTTGACGGATGCGTCGGCATCGTCGCGTTGGCGTGCCGCAAGCTGCTCTCGCGGCACCAGCCGCGACAGCGCCCACACCGCGGCGCCGCGCACCAGCGGCGAGGCATCGTCGAGCAGCCGCTCGGCGTCCGGAACCAGAGACAGGTCGCCGGAATTGCCGATCGCGACCAGCACATTGCGGATGAAGCGGTCACGGCCGGCGCGCTTGACGGCAGTCTTGGAAAACATTGCGCGGAACGCCGCGTCGTCAAGGCGGACAAGTTCGCCCAATTTCGGCTCCCGCAGCGCGTCGCGCGCGGCGAATTTCGCGTCGCGCCCGATCTGCGCGAATTTGTTCCAGGGGCAAACGGCAAGGCAATCGTCGCAGCCGTAAATGCGATTGCCGATCGCCTCACGGAATTCGAGCGGGATCGGGCCTTTGTGCTCGATGGTGAGATAGGAAATGCAGCGCCGCGCATCGAGATGGTAAGGCGCGGGAAAAGCCTTGGTCGGGCAGATATCGACGCAGGCGCTGCAGCGTCCGCAACGGTCTTGGTCCGCCGCGTCATAAGGCAGTTCGAGCGTGGTGAAGATCGCGCCGAGAAAGAGCCACGAGCCGTATTCGCGCGAGACGAGGTTGGTGTGCTTGCCCTGCCAGCCAAGTCCGGCCTGCTGGGCGAGTGGCTTTTCCATCACCGCCGCGGTGTCGATGAACACCTTGACGTCGCCGCCGGCATTTTCCACGAGCCAGCGCGCGATCGTTTTCAGCCGCGGCTTGATGATCTCGTGATAATCGTCGCTGCGGGCATAGACTGAAATCGCGCCACGGTCGCGCCGCTTGAGGATTGCGAGCGGGTCGTCCTCGTCGGGCCCGTAATTGAGCCCGAGCATGACGACGGAGCGAACCTCGCTCCACAGCGCGCGCGGATCGCCGCGCCGCTCCGCGGTCGTCTCGAGCCATTCCATGTCGCCGTGGGCGCCGACGGCGAGGAACGCCTCGAGATGCTCTTTCGCCTCGACGATGGAATCCGGCCGCGCCACTCCGACGACATCGAAACCTTGCGCGCGGGCCTGCGCGACGAGCGCCTCCCTGATGGCGGCGGGATCGGTCAGAAGTCGAGATTGGCGTAGTGTTCCGCTGCCGGAATGCCGCTCAGCGAGTCGGCCAGGATCGCGCGAAACGACGGCCGCGACTTCACCCGCGCGTACCAGTTTTTCGCCGCCTCGTCCTCTTTCCACGGCACATCGCCCAGGTAGTCGACCGCGGACAAATGCGCCGCCGCGGCAAGATCGGCGTAGCTCAACGTCTCGCCAGCCAGCCAGTCACGCGCGCCGACCAGCCAGCCGATATAGGCGAGATGATAGCGGATATTGTGACGGGCGGCGCGGATCGCGTCGGTGTCCGGCGGACCGCCGCCCTGTTCGAGCGTCATATAGCGCTTGAACACGCGTTCGTTGACGAGCAGTCCGCTCACCTCGGCGTGGAATTTTTCGTTGAACCAACTGGCAAGCCGGCGCACTTCGACCCGCGCGCCGGCGCCTTCAGGCAGCAACTTTTTATCCGCATCGGGATCGCCCCGCCGGCGATCTTCCAGATATTCGGCGATGACCGCGCCGCCCGGCACCGCGGGCTGGCCTTCCTCGACCAGCACCGGAAGGGCTCCGGCCGGATTGAGCTTGAGAAATTCCGGCCGCCGCTCCCAGAACCGCTCTTCGACCAGCCGCGCCTCAAGTCCATATTCCGCGAGGGCGAGCCGTGCGAAGCGCGAATGTGGGCATAGCGTTTGGTGAAACAGCGTCAACATCGAGAGCCGGAAATAGGCAGCCATGACTGCGGACAGGGGAATCAGTAACCGCACTATAGAAAGCCATGAGCGGCGAGCAACCTGTTGATCGTGCCGGTTTTTCGTTGCTCCGGCAGGATGCTTGCGCCAATGCTCGCGCGGCGCCCGCTGGCCGCTCCGGAGCTTGCAATGAATTTCCCTGAGATCATGGCGGCCATTCAACAATACGTTGGGGCGCATGCCGATGCGGTGAAGGCCGCCCTGCTCGGGGTGGTCGAGGGGGTGACCGAATTTCTGCCGGTATCGTCGACCGGGCATCTGTTGCTGATGGAGCATTTTCTCGGCTGGGGCGACGACAATTTCGGCAAGTCCTTCGCGATCCTCATCCAGCTCGGCGCCATTCTCGCGCTACTGACGATCTATTTCAGCCGTCTGTGGAATCTCGCGCGCGACATGTTCACCAGTTGGCCTGCCGCGCGCTTCGTGATCGGCGTATTGCTGGCCTTCCTGCCGGCGGCGGTGATCGGTGCGCTGGCGCACGACTTTATCAAGGAACGACTGTTCGACGTGCGCATCGTCTGCATCATGTTCATTGTCGGCGGATTTATTTTGTTGTGGGTCGACCGCATGAACTTGCAGACGCGTCATCATGAAGCGACGGGATTCCCATTGCCGATGTACCTCGGCATCGGGTTCATCCAGTGCCTCTCGATGGTGCCGGGCGTGTCGCGCTCGGGCGCTACCATCGTCGGCGCGATGCTGTTCGGCGCCGACCGGCGCGCCGCCGCGGAATTCTCGTTTTGGCTGGCGATGCCGACCATGGTCGGGGCGTTTGCTTATGAAATCTTCAAGAGCCGCCACGAACTGGCGGGCGCCAACGTCACTCTGATCGCGATTGGCTTCATTACCTCATTTATCTGCGGATGGATCGTGGTGAAGACGTTTCTGCACTATGTGCAGCGCCATAGTTTTGCATTGTTTGCGTGGTGGCGCATCCTGCTCGGGACCGCGGGAATCTTCGTGATTTATTTCGGCAAATAGCATCCTACGCGGGCCGGCGGCGGAACTGGCCGGTTCTGCGGAAGCGCCAGAGATACGATGGTACGATCGCCGCGATCGAATCCGGCGCGATACCAAGCCCCTGCAGCGTGCGCTGCTCCCGCTTCGCTGCTTCCGACACAACATTGTCGGTCCGCAGCAGTTCGACTTGATCCGGCGTTAGCGGCGGATTCGGCAAAAATTGCAGGAAGGATGCCTTCAGCTTGGCGAGCGGGAACGGCAGCGGCAGCAGCAGCCGTTTTCGCTCGATAGTCGTCAGCACGAATTGCATCAACTCCCTG
>JBPCQM010000043.1:0-14794 GCA_050998115.1 Pseudolabrys sp.
CGGCGAATACGCTGAATATTCCGCCGCCGTTGATGGACCGCATGGAGATCATCCGCATCGCCGGCTACACCGAAAATGAAAAGGTGGAGATCGCGCGCAAGCATTTGATTCCGCACGCGGTGCTCAAGCACGGCCTCGATCCGAAGGAATGGTCGATCGACGATGAAGGTCTGCTCATGCTGATCCGGCGTTACACGCGGGAAGCCGGCGTGCGCAATCTCGAGCGCGAGCTCTCGACCCTGATCCGCAAGGCGGTGAAGGAGATCATGACCTCGAAGAAAAAGACCGTTGCCGTCACCGCGGCAAGCCTCGGCGATTATCTCGGCGTGCCGAAGTACCGGTTTGGTGAGATCGAGGCGGAAGACCTGATCGGCATGGTTACCGGGCTGGCCTGGACCGATGTGGGCGGCGAATTGCTCACCATCGAAGGCGCGATGATGCCCGGCAAGGGCAAGATGACCGTCACAGGAAATCTGCGTGACGTGATGAAGGAGTCGATCTCGGCGGCGGCGTCTTACGTTCGCTCGCGCGCGGTTGCGTTCGGCATCGAGCCGCCTTTGTTCGACAAGCGCGATATCCACGTCCACGTGCCGGAAGGGGCGACCCCGAAGGACGGCCCGTCGGCGGGTGTTGCGATGGTCACCGCGATCGTGTCGGTGATGACCGGCATTCCGGTGCGCCGCGACGTCGCCATGACCGGCGAGATCACGCTGCGCGGCCGTGTATTGCCGATCGGCGGGCTCAAGGAGAAGCTCCTCGCGGCGGCGCGGGGCGGCATGAAGACGGTGCTGATCCCGGAAGAGAACGCGAAGGACCTCGTCGAGATTTCCGACAGCATCAAGAAGGGCCTGGAGATTATTCCGGTCGCCCGCATGGACGAGGTGCTGGCCAAGGCGCTGGTGCGCCCGCCCGTGGCGATCAGCTGGGACGAGGAAAGCGCCAAGGCGGCGGCCGGAGCCGCGGTCGAAACGCCGGCCGAGGACGACGCCTCAGGCCTCACCGCGCACTAACGCGGATTACCATCGAAGTTGAAAACGGCGCCGTGAGGCGCCGTTTTCGCGTTCCGCGGGGCGTTAACGCATTGGCCCTTGCGAATCGGCGCGAATAGGAAAAAACCGGCCGCGCAGACGTGCGCGTTCGACGCAATGCAACACAAGGAAACGGTCATGACCAAAAATGAGCTGATTTCCGCGGTGGCCGGCAAGACGCAGATGACCAAGACCGCGGCGGCAACCGTGGTCGAGGCGACCTTCGACGCCATTACCTCGACGTTGCGTGCGGGCGATGTGGTCAAGATCATGGGGTTCGGCAATTTCCGCGTGGTGCGCCGCGCCGCCCGTGAGGGCCGCGATCCGCGCACCGGCGCTGCCGTGCAGATCAAGGCCGCCAACCGGCCACGTTTCTCAGCCGGCAAGGGCCTCAAGGAAGCCGTCAACGGCTAGGTTGAATGGCGGCGATCGGGACTGACTTTTCACAATTGCTCCTTCCCGCGTAAGCGGGAATCCAGCTCTGCTTTTGTCATCCGTACAAAGCCTGGGTCCCCGCGTCCGCGGGGACGCGCGGGCAGTTTACGCTTGCGCCCGCGCAAGTGAGGCGCGATAAATCCGCTGCGGGCGATTAGCTCAGTTGGTAGAGCGCCTCCTTTACACGGAGGATGTCGGCGGTTCGAGTCCGTCATCGCCCACCAGCCTGCGCCGCCTAGCGACGGAGGCGGTCCGCCGAAGCTTCAGGGAAGGGGGAGGTTACGGCGCGTTGCCCGCGGCTTCGGCTGGCAAACCAGCCTTGCGCCAAATTCTCAAAGCGAAACGGCAGGCGGGGGGGTTGGCTCCGCACCTGCCGTCGGCTCGTTGGGGGTCCGGCATTCGTCGTGAAACTGACTCTTTGAGTTCCTTGGACGCGCGGAAGGCGACCTTCTTGCTCGCCTTGATCTGGATCGCTTCGCCCGTCGCCGGATTGCGGCCCATGCGGGCGGCGCGTTTGCGCACCTGCAGGATGCCAAGCCCGCCGATGCGGATACGCTCGCCTTTTTTCAGATGCTTGACGATATTGGCGATGAAGTCGCCGAGCACCGTCTCGGCTTGCTTCTTCGACATTTCATGCTGTTCAGCCAGCGCCGCTGAGAGATGCTTTAACGTCACCGTCGGCGGCAGCGGCGGCTTTCCAGGAACCATAGCCATGAGAGGACCCTCCTCGTTGAAACCGATGGTATCGCAACCACCAATCACGACAGCCCGCATAGACGATTCGGGGGGCGTCTGACTAACGATTCTTGCGGTAAATCAGGCTTTTTCGTAGTTCGCGGCGCGCCACAGCGACACTTCTTGACTCGACTTCGACCCACCTTTAACTCGGCGTATCGCCCGCGGGGGCGTAGCTCAGTTGGTTAGAGCGCTGCCCTGTCACGGCAGAGGTCGCGGGTTCGAGTCCCGTCGCTCCCGCCATTATTTCAAAGACTTAGCGCACTCGCGCAGCGCCTCCGGCGGCTAAATCAAGGTCATGACGCCTCCCATCCGGGCCCTGTTTTTCGACGTGTTCGGCACGCTGGCAGACTGGCGAACCGGCATCGCGCGCGAAGCCAAACGTCTTTTATCGCAGCGCAATGAATCCACAGATTGGTTGGCTTTTGCCGACGCCTGGCGCGGTGAATACCAGCCCGGCATGGAAGAAGTGCGTTCCGGCCGCATTCCCTTCAGCAAGCTCGATGTCTTGCACCGGCACAATCTCGAACGCGTGCTGCCGCGCTTCGGCTTGCAGGATCTGTCGGAGGCTTCGCGGCGTGAATTGAATTTGGCGTGGCACCGGCTCGACACCTGGCCCGACGTGAGCGCAGGTCTGGCGCGGCTCGGCCAAAAATTTCTGCTGGCTCCGGTGTCAAACGGCAATATTTCACTGATGGCCAACCTGGCGCGCCGCAACAAGATCCGCTGGGACGCCATTCTCGGCGCCGAGATTGCCGGCAACTACAAGCCGAAGCCGCGCGTCTATCAGGCGGCCTGCGAAGCCTTCGATCTGCCGCCGGCCGCATGCATGATGGTAGCGGCGCATAGCAGCGATCTTGCGGCTGCGGCGGAATGCGGCATGCGCACCGCGCACGTCACGCGGATCGACGAATACGGGTCGAACACCGGTGAGAGCGCGCCGAAGGTGAAGGTCGATTACGCGGCGAGCGATTTGCTGGATCTGGCAAACAAACTTGGGGCTTGAGTTTGTCCCGGATGCGGTGCGGCATGAGCGCAGCGAAATACTGCGCCGCTGATCCGGGACCGCTCCGGCGACTGCATGCGTGAAGGTCCCGGGTCTGCAGCGCACCGTTTCACGTTGCGCTGCGCCCGGGACAAGATCACCCGCGATACACCGGCTCAGGCCGCGTCAAGAACGACAGCAGGACGTGATAAACCAGCCGGTAATTCTTCTGCTGGAAGCTGGCGTGCGAGATGCCCGGCATCACCGTGAATTGCTTGTCCGGATTGGGCAGCTTGACGAAAAACTTGATCAGGTCGTCCATCGAGGCGATGCCGTCATATTGGCCTCGCATGATCAGGGTCGGCGCTTTGATATTTTCCGGATTGACCACCGGCAGCTTCGAGCACATGTCGACATAGGTGCCGGTCGGCACCGAGCTGTCGAGTGCCACGATGGCATCGGCAAAGGCGTCGATCACTTTCTCCTCCGCGGTGCCGGGATGATCGCGCTCGAAGATCGAATGAATGAAGGTTTTGTCGATGGGCCGGCGGTTCTTCGACTCAAATTCCGGCAGCTTCTTGCGGCGTTCCGCGAGCGTAGGGGACCCTTCACCGGTCCACACCATGGCGTCGAGCGCGAGTCGCGCCACGATGTCCGGGTAACGCTCGGCCAGCATCGCGGCGCGCAACGCCCCGGACGAAATCCCGTAGACATGCAGCGGCCGCTTGCCGCGCAGCGTTTGGATATAAGTCGCTGCGGCGAAGCAATCGTCGGCGCCTTGCGCGATCGGCGCATTGTTGTCGCGGTCCTTGGTGGAGCGGCCGTAGCCTTCCATGTCGACGCACCAGCAGTCGAAACCGTGGTGCGCGAAGAAACCCATCGCCGAGGAATCCGGCCGGCCCGGCACCTGCAAATCGAAGGTCGGCTGCGATGCCATTGAAGAGCCGTGCACGAACAGCAAGATCGGGGTGTCTTTGGCCGGTTCGCCGGCCGTCTTATTCCAGAGGAATAGCCTGGCGCCGCCGCGCTCGGTCCAGTGCTCGTTGCCCTCGACCGGCGGGCTGATGGGTTTTGTGACATCATCCATGCGCAATCTCCGTCTGCTGTCGGGTCGAGCCGCGAGCCGGGCGACTATCAAAGTGCCCGCGCGCGCCTGTCAACGAACCAGGTTCACCAGCCGCATGCCGCCGTGAAGCATCGAGAATGTCGGCTTGCGCCCTATAATATGCTGCGCTAAGCCCTCAACGGCTCCCGGCCTTATGGCGAATCCTCCGATCAGAAGGGCGTTTTCGTGCAGGCTGGCGGGGCTTTCAAGCCGCCCCGGGTCTGGCGCCGGGATTTGTCCGGGCGGGGCCTGTTCTGGAGTCGCCGATGAGCGAATTGCTGCTGACTTACTTGCCCTTGGTCGTTTTCATCGCGGTGGCGCTCGGCATCGGCCTCGCTTTATTGATCGCACCTTTCCTCGTCGCCTATTCGCAGCCCGATCCAGAAAAACTGTCGGCCTATGAATGCGGCTTCAACGCCTTCGACGACGCCCGCATGAAATTCGACGTCCGCTATTACCTCGTCGGCATACTGTTCATCGTCTTCGATCTCGAGTTTACTTTGCTAATTCCCTACATCCTGGTGCAGCGCGAAGTCGGTCATTTCGGCTTTTGGGCATTTATGCTGTTTCTTGGCGTTCTCACCGTCGGCTTCATATATGAGTGGAAGAAGGGGGCGCTGGAATGGGATTGATCGCCCCATGACTGTGGTCGAGCCCGCGCCGAAAGGAATTCTTGACCCGCGCACCGGCATGCCGGTCGGCGCCGATGATCAATTCTTTACCGGCATCAACAGTGAACTCTCCGACAAAGGCTTCATCGTCGCCGCCGCGGACGACCTGATCACCTGGGCGCGCACCGGCTCGCTGATGTGGATGACGTTCGGGCTGGCATGCTGCGCCGTCGAGATGATGCAAATGTCGATGCCGCGCTACGACGCCGAGCGTTTCGGCTTCGCGCCGCGCGCCTCGCCCCGGCAATCCGACGTGATGATCGTCGCCGGCACGCTGACCAACAAGATGGCGCCGGCGTTGCGCAAGGTTTACGACCAGATGCCGGAGCCGCGCTACGTGATCTCGATGGGGTCGTGCGCGAATGGCGGCGGCTACTATCATTATTCCTATTCGGTGGTGCGCGGCTGCGACCGCATCGTGCCGGTCGATATTTACGTGCCCGGCTGTCCGCCGACCGCCGAGGCGCTGCTGTATGGCGTGCTGCTGTTGCAGAAGAAAATCCGCCGCACCGGCACGATCGAGCGGTAACGCGATGCGTATCGATAATATTCCATTCGGCACCACCGATTGGGTCGCCATTGAGCCAACGGCGCACAAGGGCGACGCCGGTGTTGCCACCTGGCGGACGCAGCAATTTGGCGACGTTCGCGTACGTCTCGTGGATTATTCACCCGGCTACGTCGCCGATCATTGGTGCAGCAAAGGTCACATCATCTTCTGTGTCGATGGCGAAATGACGACTGATCTGAAAGACGGCCGCTCATTCGTGATCAAAGCGGGGCAGAGCTATCAGGTGGCTGATGATGACGGCGCGCACCGCTCGCACACGAGGCAGGGCGCTCGCCTGTTCATCGTGGATTGATGTCTATGGACGAAACGCTCGAAAGGCTTGGCCAGACCATCAAGAACGCGCTTGGCGGCGCGGTAAGCGGCTATGCTGTTTCGCGCGGCGAATTGACCGTGACGATCGAAGCAGCCGACATCGTCAAGGTCGCGAGGTTCTTGCGCGACGATCCGGCCTGCCTGTTTTCCAACATCATCGATATCACCGCGATCGACTGGCCGGGCCGCGAGAAACGCTTCGAGGTCGTTTATCATTTCCTGTCGCCGCGCGTGAACCAACGCGTGCGCCTGAAGGCTGAACTTGGCGAGACCGAGCCGATCGCCTCGCTGATCGAGGTCTATCGCGGCGCCGACTGGTTCGAGCGCGAGACCTTCGATCTGTATGGCGTGC
Organism: Pseudolabrys sp.; assembly: GCA_050998115.1. Classification (GTDB taxonomy): domain Bacteria; phylum Pseudomonadota; class Alphaproteobacteria; order Rhizobiales; family Xanthobacteraceae; genus Pseudolabrys. Next base: position 6,195 of record JBPCQM010000043.1, read on the forward strand.
TGTTCACCGGCCACCCCGACATGCGGCGCATCCTCACCGATTACGGTTTCGAGGGGCACCCGCTGCGCAAGGATTTCCCGCTGACCGGCTTTGTCGAGGTGCGCTACGACGACGAGCAAAAGCGCGTGGTCTATGACCCGGTGCGGCTGGCGCAGGAATTCCGCAGCTTCGATTTTCTATCGCCGTGGGAAGGCACCGACTACATTTTGCCGGGCGACGAGAAGGCTGGAAAAAAGACCGTTAAAAGCGAGGGCAAAACGTGAAGCCCTCGCTCCAGGCCGGTCTTACGCATCGCTTCGCCTATACGGTGCCGGAAAACAAGACGGTGCCTTACACCTACCCGGAGGCCGCGGACATTGCCTCGATGCCGAAGGTGTTCGCCACCGGCTTCATGATCGTGTTGATGGAGTGGACCTGCCTGCAACTGATCGCGCCGCATCTCGATGCCGGCGAGGGTAGCCTCGGCACCCATGTTGATGTCAGTCATCTGGCCGCCACGCCGCCCGGCATGACGGTGACGGTCGACGCCGAACTGACGACCGTAAGCGGCCGCAAGCTGATCTTCAAGGTGAGCGCGCATGACGGCGCCGACCTGATCGGCGAAGGCCGCCACGAGCGCGCCGTTGTAGTGTGGGAAAAATTCAACGCCCGCGTCCGCGCTAAGTCTGTCACGGCGGGAATGGCGTGATGGCGGAAACCGCGCTGCGCAATTTCACCATCAATTTCGGGCCGCAACATCCGGCGGCACACGGCGTGCTGCGCCTCGTGCTTGAACTTGACGGCGAGGTGGTCGAGCGCGTCGATCCGCACATCGGGCTCTTGCATCGCGGCACCGAAAAACTGATCGAGCACAAGACCTATCTTCAGGCAGTGCCGTATTTCGACCGGCTCGATTACGTCGCGCCGATGAATCAGGAGCATGCATTCTGCCTGGCGGTCGAGAAGCTGCTCGGCCTGCAGGTGCCGAAACGCGCGCAATTGATCCGCGTGCTGTATTCCGAAATCGGCCGTTTGCTCTCGCATTTGCTCAACGTCACCACGCAGGCGCTCGACGTCGGTGCGCTGACGCCGCCGCTGTGGGGCTTTGAAGAGCGCGAAAAGCTGATGGTATTCTACGAGCGGGCCTCAGGCTCGCGCATGCACGCGGCCTATTTTCGTCCGGGCGGCGTTCACGCAGACCTCCCGGCAAAACTGGTCGACGATATCGGCGCATTCTGCGACCCGTTCCTCGGCGTGGTCGACGATCTCGAAAGCCTGCTGACTGGCAACCGCATCTTCAAGCAGCGCAATGTTGACATCGCCGTGGTCAAGCTCGCCGATGCGTGGAACTGGGGCTTTTCCGGCGTGATGGTGCGCGGCTCCGGCGCCGCCTGGGATCTGCGCCGCGCCCAGCCTTATGAATGTTACTCCGAACTCGAATTCGATATTCCGGTCGGCAAAAACGGCGACTGCTTCGACCGCTACTGCATCCGCGTGGAAGAGATGCGCCAGTCAGTGCGCATCATGAAGCAATGCGTCGAGAAGTTGCGCAGTGCCGAAGGGCAGGGGCCGGTCACGGTCGATGACAACAAGATCGTGCCGCCCAAGCGCGGCGAGATGAAGCGCTCGATGGAAGCGCTGATCCATCATTTCAAGCTTTACACCGAGGGCTATCACGTCCCGGCCGGCGAAGTTTACACCGCGGTCGAAGCGCCCAAGGGCGAGTTTGGCGTTTATCTGATCGCCGACGGCACCAACAAGCCGTACAAGTGCAAGATACGCGCGCCCGGCTTTGCGCATTTGCAGGCGATGGATTTTCTCTGCAAGGGGCACATGCTGGCCGACGTTTCGGCGATCCTTGGCTCGATCGACATCGTGTTCGGCGAGGTGGATCGATGAGCGTTCGCCGCCTCGCGCCGCCCGATATCCAGCCCGGAAGCTTTGCCTTCAGCAAAGACAATGCCGACTGGGCGAAGGCGCAGCTCACCAAATATCCAGCGGGCCGTCAGCAATCGGCGATCATTCCGCTGCTGTGGAAGGCGCAGGAGCAGTCGGCCGGCTGGCTGCCGGAGGCAGCGATCCGCCATGTCGCGGATTTTCTCGGCATGGCGCATATCCGTGCGCTCGAGGTCGCGACCTTTTACACGATGTTTAATCTCGAGCCGGTCGGCAAATACCACGTGCAACTGTGCGGCACCACGCCGTGCCGGCTGCGCGGCGCCGATGCGCTGGAGAAGATTTGCAAGCGCCGGATCGGCGAGCAGGGCCACGTCACCAAGGATGGCAAGTTCTCCTGGGTCGAGGTCGAGTGTCTCGGCGCCTGCGTCAATGCGCCGATGGTGCAGATCAACTACGATTATTACGAAGACCTCGACAGCGCGAGCTTCAAGGATATTCTGGACCGCCTCGCGGACGGCAAAAAAGTGAAGCCTGGCCCGCAAATAGACCGCCAGAATTCGGCGCCAGTCGGCGGCGCGACGACGCTCAACGGCCGCGCCAAATCGGCGAAGCCCGACCCGCGCAACGCCGGCGCGAGCCTGAAAGACGATAAGGCGAAAAAGCCGGGGGCGGGGGCAAACGAACGCGAGGCTGCCGTGCCGCAAGGGCCGGTTGCCGACAACAGCAAACCGAAGCCAAGCTGATCCGATGCTCGACGACAAGGACCGTATTTTCAGGAACCTCTACGGCCAGCATGATGCCGGCCTCAAAGGTGCGCGCTCGCGCGGCGCCTGGGACGGCACCAAGATCATTTTGGCCCGTGGCCGCGACGCCATCATCAATGAGGTCAAGGCGTCGGGCCTGCGCGGCCGCGGCGGCGCCGGGTTCCCGACCGGGCTGAAATGGTCGTTCATGCCGAAGCAGTCGGACGGCCGGCCGCACTATCTCGTGGTCAACGCCGACGAGAGCGAGCCCGGCACCTGCAAGGACCGCGAGATCATGCGGCACGATCCGCACCTTCTGGTCGAGGGCTGCCTGATCGCCGGCTTCTCGATGGGCGCAAACGTCGGCTACATCTATATCCGCGGCGAATTCATCCGTGAGCGTGAGCGGCTGCAGGCCGCGATCGACGAGGCGTATGAAGCGAAGCTGATCGGCAAGAACGCCTGCGGCTCAGGTTTCGATTTCGACCTTTATCTGCATCACGGCGCCGGCGCTTACATCTGCGGCGAGGAAACCGCGCTGCTCGAAAGTCTCGAAGGCAAGAAGGGCATGCCGCGGCTCAAGCCGCCGTTTCCGGCCAATGTCGGGCTCTATGGCTGCCCGACCACGGTGAACAACGTGGAGTCGATCGCGGCGGCGCCGGACATCTTGCGGCGCGGCGCGGCGTGGTTTGCGGCAATCGGCCGGCCGAATAATACCGGCACCAAGCTGTTCTGCATCTCCGGCCATGTCGAGCGGCCATGCAATGTCGAAGAAGCGATGGGCATTCCGCTGCGCGAATTACTGGAAGAGCATGCCGGCGGCGTGCGCGGCGGTTGGGACAATCTGCTCGCCGTCATTCCCGGCGGCTCGTCGATGCCGCTCATTCCCGCCGGCGCGGCCGGCTGCGACGACCTGCTGATGGATTTTGACGGCTGCGCCAAGCACAAGTCGGCGCTCGGCACCGCCGCCGTCATCGTGATGGACAAGTCGACCGATATCGTGCGGGCGATGACGCGCATCTCGTATTTCTACAAGCACGAGAGTTGCGGCCAGTGCACGCCGTGCCGCGAAGGCATGGGCTGGATGTGGCGAGTGCTGAGCCGCATGTCGGAAGGCCGCGCCCAAAAAAGAGAAATCGACATGCTGTTCGAGGTGACCAAGCAAATCGAGGGTCACACGATTTGCGCGTTCGGCGACGGCGCCGCCTGGCCGGTGCAGGGTCTGTTGCGGCATTTCCGCCCGGAGATCGAGCGGCGCATCGACGAATATACCGCGCGCTCGTCCGATCTCGGCGTGCGCGACCCGGTGCCGCTCGACGCGCCGCAGGCGGCGGAGTGAGCATGACGCAACGCCATCTTGCCCAGTTCAACATCGCGCGGATCCGTTATCCGCTCGATGATCCGCGCATGGCCGACTTCGCCGACAACGTGAAACTGATAAACGGTCTTGCTGAGCAGATCGACGGCTTTCTCTGGCGGTTGCAGGACGCCACTGGCACCGCGATGAACATGACGGTCTACGGCGATCCGCGCGTGTTGCCCAATCTGACGGTGTGGGAAAACGTCGAAGCGCTCGAACGCTTCGTTTGGCAAACACTGCACAAGCGATTTTATGGCCGCCGCCGGGAGTGGTTCGAGGAGATCGAAACGCCGCTGGTACTGTGGTGGATTGAGTCCGGCCACCGCCCCGAGCTGACAGAAGGGGTGGCGCGGCTTGATCACCTGCGCGCTTATGGATCGAGCGATTATGCGTTCGGCTGGCAGGACATTGCGCAGGCGCAATTATGGAAATCCGCGCGCGGCGTCCCAACAAATGAGCGCGCGGCATGACCCAGATCATCGTCGACGGCAAAGAGATCGATGTTCCGGGTGAATACACGCTGCTGCAAGCGTGCGAGACGGCAGGCGCCGAAATCCCGCGTTTCTGCTTTCACGAAAGGCTGTCGATCGCGGGCAATTGCCGGATGTGCCTGGTGGAGGTTGTTGGCACGCCGAAGCCGCAAGCGTCCTGCGCGGTCGGCGTCAAGGACCTGCCGCCCAACAAAGATGGCACGCCGAAGGTGATCAATACTCGCACACCGATGGTGCGCAAGGCGCGCGAAGGCGTGATGGAATTTTTGCTGATCAATCATCCGCTCGATTGCCCGATCTGCGACCAGGGCGGTGAATGCGATCTGCAGGATCAGGCGATGGCCTATGGCGTCGACAACACGCGCTATCAGGAGAACAAGCGCGCGGTCGAAGACAAATATATCGGCGTGCTGGTCAAAACCGTGATGAACCGCTGTATCCACTGCACGCGCTGCATTCGTTTTGCAACGGAAGTGGCCGGCGTGCCCGAGCTTGGCGCCATTGGCCGCGGCGAGGACATGGAGATCACGACCTATCTCGAAGGCGCCATGACGTCAGAGCTGCAAGGCAACGTGGTCGATCTGTGCCCGGTCGGCGCGCTGACCAGTAAGCCCTATGCCTTCATCGCGCGGCCTTGGGAACTCGGTAAGACAGAAACGATCGACGTGATGGATGCGCTCGGTTCGGCGATTCGGGTCGACACGCGCGGGCGCGAGGTGATGCGTATTCTACCGCGGGTCAATGACGCGGTGAACGAGGAGTGGATCTCCGATAAGACACGCAATGTGGCCGACGGCTTGCGCGCGCAGCGGCTCGATCAGCCTTACATCCGCGAGAATGGCCGGCTGGTGCCGGCAAGCTGGACGCAGGCTTTCGCCGCCATCGCCGCGGCGGTGCAAAAGGCCGAGCCGCGCAAGATAGGCGCGATTGCCGGCGACCTTTGCGCCGTCGAGGAGATGTTCGCGCTGAAGGAATTGATGACGCGGCTCAACGTTCGGAATATCGACGCACGCCAGGACGGCTGCGCGCTCGATCCAGCTTGGGGCCGCTCGTCCTATCTCTTTAACGCCACCATCGCCGGCATCGATCGAGCCGACGCGCTGCTGATTGTCGGCTCCAATCCGCGGCATGAGGCTGCGGTGCTTAATGCGCGCATCCGCAAGCGCTGGCGCGCCGGCAATTTTCCGATTGCGCTGATTGGCGAAAAAGCTGATCTGACCTATCCCTACGACTATCTCGGCGCCGGACCAGAGACACTGGGTAACCTCGGCAAGAGCAAATTCGCCGACGCCATCAAAGACGCGCAACGCCCGCTGCTGATCCTCGGCGCCGGAGCGTTGGCGCGGGAGGACGGCGCCGCGGTTGCCTCGCTTACCGCGAAAACCGCGGTCGAAATCGGCGCGCTGAAAGCGGACTGGAACGGTTTCTCGGTGCTGCACAGCGTCGCCTCCCGCGTCGGCGCGCTCGATCTCGGCTTCGTGCCGGGCAAAGCCGGGCTCGGTGCTGCGCAAATGGCGGAAAGCGGTGCGCTCGACGTTCTCTTCCTGCTTGGCGCTGACGAGATCGAAATCGGTTACGGCGCTTTCGTGGTCTATATCGGCTCGCACGGCGACCGCGGCGCGCATCGTGCCGACGTGATTTTGTCGGGCGCCGCCTATCCGGAGAAGTCCGGGATTTACGTCAACACCGAGGGGCGGGTGCAAATGGCGCGCCGCGCGGCTTTCCCGCCCGGCGACGCGCGCGAAGACTGGGCAATTCTGCGGGCGCTATCCGATGCGCTTGGCCAGCGCCTGCCGTTCGATTCATTGAGTGAGCTGCGGCGCGCGCTTCATAAGGCGCATCCGCATTTCATGGCGCTGGACGCTATCGAGGAGGGCAGTCCTGCCGGGGTCAAAAAGCTGGCAGGATTCACGGCAACCCCGCACCGGACTTCGTTGCGATCGAGCGTCCCAGATTTTTACCTCACCAATCCGATCACCCGTGCGTCCCTCGTCATGGCCGAATGTTCGGCGCTGGCTTCGGGCGCAGCGCGAACGGCGGCCGAGTAGCGCCATGTATGAATTTGCCGCAACTTACCTTTGGCCGTTGACGGTGATGGTGGCGGAGTCGCTTCTGGTGCTGCTGGTGCTGCTGGTTGCAATCGCTTACGTGCTGTACGCCGACCGCAAGATCTGGGCGGCGGTGCAGATGCGTCGCGGCCCGAACGTGGTCGGGCCGTGGGGCCTGTTCCAATCGTTCGCCGACCTGCTCAAATTTGTGCTGAAGGAGCCGGTCATCCCGGCCGGCGCCAACAAGGGCGTGTTTTTGCTGGCGCCGCTGGTTTCCTGCGTGCTGGCGCTTGCCGCATGGGCGGTGATCCCGGTCAATATCGGCTGGGTGATCGCCGATATTAATGTCGGCGTTCTTTATATTTTCGCGATTTCCTCGCTCAGCGTCTACGGCATCATCATGGCCGGCTGGGCGTCAAACTCGAAATACCCGTTTCTCGCTGCGCTGCGCTCTGCGGCTCAGATGGTGTCTTACGAAGTGTCCATCGGCTTCGTCCTCATCACTGTGCTATTAGTGGCCGGTTCGCTAAATCTGTCGAAGATCGTTGAAGCGCAGAATGGGCCCTACGGAATGCTGGGCTGGTACTGGCTGCGGCTGTTCCCGATGTTCGTCGTATTCTTCATTTCGGCGCTGGCGGAAACCAACCGGCCGCCATTCGATCTGGTCGAGGCAGAATCCGAACTCGTCGCCGGCTTCATGGTCGAATACGGCTCGACGCCGTACATGATGTTCATGCTCGGCGAATACGTCGCGATCGGTACCATGTGCGCGATGGGCGCGATCCTGTTCCTCGGCGGCTGGCTGCCGTTATGGCCGATCAAGCCGTTTATCTGGGTGCCTGGCATCGTCTGGTTCACGCTCAAGGCGCTTTTCATGTTCTTCATGTTCGCGATGGCAAAGGCGATCGTGCCGCGCTACCGCTACGACCAGTTGATGCGGCTTGGCTGGAAGGTGTTTCTGCCGATTTCGCTGGCGATGGTGGCGATCGTCGCCGGCGTGCTGCAATACGGACTGCCGTTCGAGTTGATGGCGCCGCAATGAGGACCGAATGAGACTGGACCGCGCCGCCAAGGCAATCTTCCTCGCCGAGTTCGTGTCGGGGTTTTTCCTCGCCATGCGCTATTTCTTTTCGCGCAAATCGACGCTGAATTACCCGTTCGAGAAGGGACCGATCTCGCCGCGCTTCCGCGGCGAACACGCGCTGCGCCGCTATCCCACCGGCGAGGAGCGCTGCATCGCCTGCAAGCTGTGCGAGGCGATCTGTCCGGCGCAGGCCATCACCATTGAAGCGGGTCCGCGAAGGAATGATGGCACGCGGCGAACCACCCGCTACGACATCGACATGGTGAAGTGCATTTATTGCGGACTGTGCCAGGAGGCCTGCCCGGTCGACGCCATCGTCGAAGGGCCGAATTTCGAATTCGCCACCGAGACGCGAGAGGAACTCTACTACGACAAGGAGCGGCTACTCGCGAATGGCGACCGTTGGGAACGCGAGATCGCCAAAAACATCGAACTCGACGCGCCGTATCGGTGAGAGCGATGACGAAGAATCTTCCATTCCATCATCGTCATGGCCGGGCTCGTCCCGGCCATCCACGTCTTTCTTTGCGCCAAGCAAGCAAGACGTGGATGCCCGGCACAAGGTTTATGCTCAGGCGGAACGAAGACCAGGCCCCTGTGCCGGGCATGACGGAGGAGAGGACCGGGAAGCTCTCATGACCGTCGCCGCCATCTTTTTTTATCTGTTTGCTGGCGTCTGCATCGCCTCGGCGGTGATGGTGATAGCGGGGCGCAACCCGGTGCATTCGGTGCTGTTCCTCATTTTGGCCTTCGTAAACGCGGCCGGACTCTTCGTGCTGATGGGTGCCGAATTCCTGGCGATGATCCTGATCGTGGTTTATGTCGGCGCGGTTGCTGTGCTGTTCCTGTTTGTCGTGATGATGCTGGACGTCGACTTCGCCGAATTTCGCAAGGGCGCGCTACAATATCTGCCGTTCGGCCTGCTGATGGGCGCGATTTTCTTGGCCGAGCTTTTGTTTGTGGTTGGCGCCTGGACCATCAGCGGCAACATGGTGC
>JBPCQM010000058.1:0-13845 GCA_050998115.1 Pseudolabrys sp.
GCCGCCGCCCAGCCGATCATCGGCGGCAGCGCGCCGGCGGCGCCGCCGATGACGATATTTTGCGGTGTCGAGCGTTTGAGCCACAGTGTGTAGATCGCGATGGAAAAGAAGATCGCGAAGGCGAGCAGCGCGGCCGACAGCACGTTGATCAGCAGCCCCAGCGTGACGACCGCAAAGCCCGCCAGCGTCAGGCCGAACGCCAGCGCCTCGCCGGGCAGCACACGGCCCATCGGAATTGGGCGGCGCGCGGTGCGCGTCATTTTGGCGTCGATATCGGCGTCGAACCACATGTTGAGCGCACCGGCGGCTCCCGCCCCGACCGTGATGCACAGCAGCGCCGTGAACCCGATCACCGGATGCATATGGCCGGGCGCGACCGCGAGGCCGACCAGCGCGGTGAACACCACGAGCGACATCACCCGCGGCTTCATCAGCGCGATGTAGTCGCCGACGGTCGCCAGACTCGGTTGGGCGAACGCCAAGTCGGCCGCGACCGGACCCCGGAGATTTGCGCCTTCGTTGACGAGCGACATGAGCTAAACGGCCTCTTTTTTACTAGCGCGTGATCTTTTCCGAAAACCGGTTCCCACTTTTCGGGGTCACGCGCTATTTGATCCGCGGCAGCGTCTCGAACTGATGGAACGGCGGCGGCGACGACAACGTCCATTCCAGCGTGGTGGCGCCGGCGCCCCACGGATTGTTGCCGGCAAGGCGCTTCCTGGCGAAGGCTTCGGCGACGCCGATGAAGAAAATGATCACGCCGGCGCCGGCGATGTAGGAGCCGTAGGACGAGATTTCGTTCCCGCCGTGGAAGGCATCCGGATAATCGACGGTGCGGCGCGGCATGCCGGCAAGACCCAGGAAATGCTGCGGGAAAAAGATGACGTTGACGCCGATAAAGGTGACCCAGAAGTGAATCTTGCCGATCGTCTCGTTGTACATATAGCCAGACATTTTCGGGAACCAGTAGTACCAACCGCCAAAAATCGCGAACACCGCGCCGAGCGACAGCACATAATGGAAGTGCGCAATCACGTAATAAGTATCGTGCAGCACGCGATCGACGCCGGCATTGGCCAGCACTACGCCGGTGACGCCGCCAAGCGTGAACAGGAAGATGAAGCCAAGCGCCCACAGCATCGGCGTCTTGAACTCGATCGAGCCGCCCCACATCGTCGCGATCCAGGAGAAGATTTTCACGCCGGTCGGCACCGCGATCACCATGGTGGCGGCAATGAAATAGGCCTGCGCGCCGGTCGACAGGCCGACCGTGTACATGTGATGCGCCCACACCACGAACCCGATGCCGCCGATCGCCACCATCGCGTAAGCCATGCCGAGATAGCCGAACACCGGTTTTTTGGAGAAGGTCGCCACGATCTGGCTGACCATGCCGAAGCCCGGCAGAATGAGAATGTAAACTTCCGGATGGCCGAAGAACCAAAACAGATGCTGGAACAGGATCGGGTCGCCGCCGCCTTCCGGATTGAAGAAGGTCGTGCCGAAATTGCGGTCCGTCAGCAGCATGGTGATGGCGCCCGCCAGCACCGGCAGAGCGAGCAGCAGCAGAAATACGGTGACGAGCTGCGACCACACGAACAGCGGCATCTTGTGCAGCGTCATGCCGGGCGCGCGCATGTTGAAGATGGTCGTGATGAAATTGATGGCGCCGAGAATTGACGAGGCGCCGGCCAGATGGATCGACAGGATGACAAAATCCATCGCGGGGCCGGGATGACCGCTGGTCGAGAGCGGTGCGTAGATCGTCCAGCCGGTGCCGGCGCCAAGCGCACCCGGTTCGCCTTCAACGAACATCGAGCCGAGCAACAGGGCAAACGAGGCCGGCAGCAGCCAGAACGAAATGTTATTCATGCGCGGAAACGCCATGTCCGGCGCGCCGATCATCAACGGCACGAACCAGTTGCCGAACCCGCCGATCATCGCCGGCATCACCATGAAGAAGATCATGATCAGGCCGTGCGCGGTGGCGAACACGTTGTATTCATGCGGGCTCGGGAAAAATTGCAGACCCGGATTTTGCAACTCGATGCGCATCGCCACCGACAGCGCGCCGCCGATCACCCCGGCCACCAACGCGAACGTCAGGTACATCGTGCCGATGTCCTTGTGGTTGGTGGAATAGACGAACCGGCGCCATCCGGTCGGATTGTCGTGGGCGTGGTCGTCGTGGCCGTGTGCCGTTGCCGTGTACGCCATGGTCTTGATCCTTCGACTTGTCCTGTCGCCTACTTCGCCCGCCCGGCCGCCGCAATCATATTGGGATTTGGCGGCGTATCTGTCGCAAATTTCTTTTTCGCCTGATCGACCCAAGCGGCGTATTCGCTGTCCTTCACGACGCGAATAGCGATCGGCATGAAAGCATGGTCGCGGCCGCAAAGCTGCGAGCATTGGCCGTAGAACATCCCTTCACGCTCGGCCTTGAACCAGGTTTCGTTGACGCGGCCGGGCACCGCGTCGATCTTGATGCCGAACGACGGGATCGAGAACGAGTGAATGACGTCGGCGCCGGTCACGATCAAGCGAACCACCTTGTTGACCGGCACCACCACCTCGTTATCGACCGCGAGCAACCGCGGCTGGTCGGCCTTGCGGTCCTTGTCCTGCAACATCAGCGAGTCGAATCCAAACTTCGCGTCGGGATAGTCATAGGTCCAGAACCACTGCTTGCCGGTCGCCTTAACCGTGATGTCGACCGGTGGCACCTTGAGCTCAACGAACAGCAGCCGGAACGACGGCACCGCGATCGAAACCAAAATGAGAACCGGCACCACGGTCCAGATCACTTCAAGCGCGGTATGATGCGTGGTTCGCGACGGCACCGGATTAGACCGCGCGTTGAATTTCACGACAATGACAGCAAGCAGCGCCAGCACAAACAGCGTGATCGCCGCGATGATCCACAACAGGAAGTCGTGGAACCAGACGATGTCGTCCATCACCGGCGAGGCCGATCCTTGCAGCCCTATCTGCCAAGGCGTGGGCTCGCCCATTCCGGCGCTGGCCATTCCGCCGGTCACGAGGACGGTGACGCTCGCCGCCGCAAAGCCGATCAACCGCTTGAACATCCGCATCGTCGTTTGCGCTCCTTTAAGCGAAAATCGGCGGCGATGGGCGCGTTGAACCGCACACCGCGGGCATGATATCCGTTCAGTCCCGGGATGCACGGCGTTTGCCACGGGCGTGGCGATGCGAAGTCGCGCAGCGGGACAGGGGGAAATCCCGGTTTTTAAAACCATACTTCCCGGCCTGCCGCAATGCACATCGTCGCCGCGCGCCGCGCGCGCCGCGGGTTACCCCAAAGCATCTTAGCGTCTTAATTCCGGGCGAACTTGGGCGGCAGGTGCTTGCTTGACATCCCGATTGGCCATGACCCAAACACAGCGAATAATATGCATGGCTGAAAGGCGATTCGCGCGCCGGTTCGGCGCCAGCAAAGGTTGGAACATGGACCTTTTCCGCCACCGCCGATGGCCGCGCCGAGCGATGGTGGAGGCCGCCTTGCTGGCGGCCGTGATCCTCGTCGCACTGGTCGCCGCCCCCGGCAGAGCCTTCGCCCAAGGCGCGGTGAAATCGGTGCATCAAGACTGGCAAATCCGCTGCGACACCCCGCCCGGCGCCCACAGCGAGCAATGCGCGCTGATCCAGAGCGTCACCGCCGAGGACAAGGCCAATGTCGGCTTGACCGTGATCGTGCTCAAGACCGCCGATCAGAAGAGCCGGCTGATGCGCGTGGTCGCCCCGCTCGGCGTGCTGCTGCCGTCCGGCCTCGGCCTCAAGATCGACAACGCCGACATCGGCCGCGCCGGATTCGTGCGCTGCCTGCCCAATGGCTGCATCGCCGAAGTCGTGATGGATGACGAACTGCTCAAGAAACTGCGCAGCGGCCAGGGCGCGACCTTCATCATCTTCCAGACCCCGGAAGAAGGCGTTGGCTTCCCCATGAGTCTGAAAGGCTTCGGCGAAGGCTTCGACAAGTTGCCTTAGCTCGATCGCGCCGCAACGCGCCGAAATCGTTAGCGAATGCCTAATGCGCCGGCGGACCGCTTTTACCGGCGATTAACCATAAAAGCCCACACCTTATCGCGCATTACGATAAGTGGCGGGCCGCATGCTCCTTTCCCTCGTGGAGTTTTGTCTGGCGCGCCAGCCTGCGCGGACGCTGCTTCGCGGCTTGATCATCCTCGTCGCCGTCGCCGTTTGCTCAGGAACGGCGCTCGCGCAATTCACCATCACCCTGCAACCCAATACGCTGCCGGCCGCGACGATAGGCACGCCGTATTCGGTCACCGTCACCGCGGTCGGCGGCAATGCGCCCTACACATTTTCCCTTTTGTCTGGATCGCTGCCGGCCGGGCTGTCGCTGGATTCAGCCGGTAATATCACCGGCACGCCCGCGAGCGGCTCGCAGACATTTCAAATCCAGGCCAATGACGCCGGCAGCAACAGCGGCTTTCGCACTTATACTTTGACCGTCGGCACGCCGGGTTCGCTCGGCATCAATCCGGCCTCGTTGCCGAACGGCTCGCAAGGCGTGCCTTACAGTCAGACGCTGAGCGGCAGCGGCGGCACCGGTCCGTACACATTTTCGATCGGATCCGGCGCGCTGCCGACCGGATTGTCGCTCAGCAGCGGCGGCGCCATCACCGGCACGCCGACCGGCAGTGGCCCCTACAATTTCACAATCGACGTGGCCGACACCGCCGGCAATACCGGCAGCCGCGCCTACACGGTCAATATCGGCACCAATTCGCTCACCGTGTCGCCGCCGACCTTGCCAAATGGCACACAAGGTTCTCCCTACAGCCAGACCGTCACCGCGAGCGGCGGCACCGGGCCTTACACCTTCGCGTTGTCGTCCGGATCATTGCCCGCGGGATTGTCGCTCGATTCCGCCGGCAATCTCACCGGCACGCCGACCGGCAGCGGACCCTCGACATTCACGGTGCGCGCGACCGATACCGTCAACAATACGGGCACGCGCAGCGACACGATCAATGTCGGCAGCAATATCCTGACGGTAACGCCGCCGACTTTGCCGAATGGCACGCAAGGCGCGCCTTACCGCCAAACGCTCGGCGCCAGCGGCGGCACGGGGCCATATACTTTCGCGGTCACGTCGGGCGCCTTGCCTACCGGTCTATCGCTGGCCGCCGGCGGTGTGCTCAGCGGCACACCGAGCGCGAGTGGGCCCTTCACATTCACGGTACGGGCAACCGACAGTGTATTTAACATCGGCAGCAACTCTTACACCGTGACGATTTCTGCCACGCCGCTGACGCTCAGTCCGTCGAGCCTGCCGGCAGGGACGGTCGGAAACGCTTACAATCAAACCATCACCGCGAGCGGCGGCACGGCTCCCTACAATTACGTCGTTCTCTCCGGCGCGTTGCCGAGCGGCCTGTCGTTCAATCCCGGCACCGGTGCAATCACCGGCACGCCAACCGCGGCTGGTTCGTATAGCTTCACCGTGCAGGCCACCGACTCGGCAGCGACCACTGGTACGCGGGCCTATACGATCAATGTCGGGAGCAGCATCCTGGCGGTATCGCCGGCCAGTTTGCCCGCCGGCACGAAAGGCACGGCATACAATCAAACCGTGACGGCGAGCGGCGGCACCGGCCCCTACACCTTCGCGCTGACTTCCGGCACGCTGCCGGCAGGATTGTCGCTGAGTGCGGGTGGCGTCATCAGCGGCACGCCGACAAGCAACGGCTCGTCGACCTTTACAATCGGCGCCGCGGATTCCGCCGGCAATGTCGGAAGCCGAATCTACACGGTCAACGTCGGCACGATTTCACTGACGGTCCATCCGGCTTCTATCCCGGCCGGAACGCGCAACTTGAGTTACAGCCAGACCTTGAGCGCGACCGGCGGCACCGGGCCTTATACGTTTACGGTTTCATCGGGTGCGCTGCCCGCGGGACTAACGCTGAATACCGCGGGCGTCCTCAGTGGCACGCCGACCGGAAGCGGCGCGTCCGCGTTCACGGTGCGGGCATTGGACTCGCTCGGCAACATCGGCACCCGCGCCTATAACCTGAATATCGGCACCGCTGCGCTGATCATCAATCCGGCCAGTCTGCCGGCAGCGGTGGCCGGCCGCCCTTATAGCCAGAACGTTATCGGAAGCGGCGGCACGGCGCCCTATGAGTATTCGATCGCAGGCGGCGCGTTACCGGCCGGATTGACGCTGAATGCCGCGACCGGCCTCATCACCGGGACGCCCGGCGGCATCGGCACTGCGTCGTTCACGGTGCAAGCCGTCGACGTCAACGGCAACGTCGGCACTCGCGCCTACGTCATCACCAATCGGGCGGATCCTGCGCTCGACCCCGAGGTGCAGGGCCTCGTTGCATCGCAGGTTGCCACGACGCAGCGATTTGCAACGGCGCAGGTCGACAATGTCACGCATCATCTCAGCGGATTGCATGATCGATTCGATCCATGTTCGTTCAACTTCGGCATCGCGCCGCCGATCGAGCAGACGCCGCAACCTTATGGCTCTCCGTACGGCACGTCGCCCAACGGCTATCCGCAACAGCCCTATGGCTATCCGCCCTATGGCGCGCCGCAACCGGGACGCAACCCGCCCGGCGCGCAAACTTGCACGGCAGATTGGGCGTCGTCGCTGGCATTCTGGACCGCTGGTTCGTTCGAGTTCGGTTCGATGACGCCACGCGGGGTTGCCAACAGCAACCACTTCAACACCGGCGGCCTGACATCGGGCGTCGATATGCGCGTTAGTGACGACCTGATCACCGGCGTCGCGCTGGGCTACGGCGCCGACCGCAGCGACATCGGACAAAACGGCACGCAAAGCACCGCGACCAGCTACAGCGGCACGCTCTACGCTAGCCTGCGGCTGTTCGACCCGCTGTTTCTCGATGCCGCGGTCGGCTACGGCAACCTCAGCTTCGACAATCGCCGCTTCGTCACCGGCGAAGGCACATTCGCTTCAGGCTCGCGCGACGGCAGCTATTGGTTTGGCGCGCTGTCGGCGAGCCTCGAACTCGGCGTCGGCCGATTCAAATTCACGCCCTACGCGAAAACCGATTTCCTGGCGGCGACACTCGGCCAATATTCCGAAGCCGGATCGACCGCCCAGTTGCTGACCTACAACGAGATGAAAACCAACGCCGTGTCAGGCGCGATCGGACTGCGCGGTTCGATTGACATTGCCACCAGCTTCGGCACGTTGACCCCGACCGCCCGCGTCGAATACCGGCAGACCAGCCAGAGCGAATACAGCCAGTCGGTGTATTATTCGGACCTCGGCGCGGGCATCAGTTCGGCCTTCGGCCAGCCGGCCGGCGCGCACAGCATGACCACCGCCGCCTTTGGCTACCGCCTGCGCACGCTAGGCGGCCTTGCGGTCGAACTCGAATACGCCATTGCCGCCGGGACTGGCTCCTACCGGGCGCAATCGATCCGCGCCGCGTTACGGATGCCTTTCTGACAATCCACTCACGTCCTGTTGCGAGCTTTTTGGGGCGCACCCTCGCGCAATGCCCAACAACCGCCTATGTGTTGGGCCGGAGTAGCCCCGATGGACAGTTCGACCGACCATTCGACGAATAAATCGATTTCCTCCCTGATCGATCGCTCTGGCCTTGATCGTGACCGTGTCGCGCGCGTGATCACGCGCGTGCTCGACGGCGCCGACGACGGCGAACTGTTTCTCGAATACCGCCAGTCCGAAGGTCTGCTGTTCGACAATGGCCGGCTCAAGCAGGCCACCTACGACACTGCGCAAGGCTTTGGCCTGCGCGCCGTAAAGGACGACGCGGTCGGCTACGCCCACGCCTCCGATATTTCCGAAGCCGCCATCGCCCGCGCCGCTGAAGCCGTGCGCGCGGTGAAAGGCGGCCACAACGGCACCTACGCCGAAGCGCCCGGCCGCACCAACCGTAAGCTCTATAGCGACGACAATCCGCTCGGCGAACCGGCGTTCGGCGTCAAAGTGAAACTGCTCGAACAGATCGACGCCTATGCCCGCGCCAAGGATCCGCACGTGCGGCAGGTGTCGGCCAGTATCGCCGCCAGCTGGCAGGTGGTCGAAATTTTGCGCGCTGATGGCGAAATTTATCGCGATATCCGCCCGCTGGTGCGGCTCAATGTTTCTGTGGTCTGCGGCGAAGGTGACCGGCAGGAAACCGGCAGTCACGGCTTCGGCGGCCGCCAAGGCTATCAGCGCTTCATCGAAACCGGCGCCTGGCAGGGCGCGGTCGACGAAGCGATCCGCCAGGCGCTGGTCAACCTGAAAGCCGTCCCCGCTCCCGCCGGCGAGATGGACGTCGTGCTCGGCGCCGGCTGGCCCGGCGTGATGCTGCACGAGGCGGTCGGCCACGGTCTCGAAGGCGATTTCAACCGCAAGAAGGCTTCCGCTTTTGCCGGCCTGATGGGCCAGCGCGTCGCCGCGAAAGGCGTCACCGTGGTCGACGACGGCACGATCAATGCGCGGCGCGGCTCACTGTCGATTGACGACGAAGGCACGCCGACCAACCGCACGACGCTGATCGAGGACGGCATTCTGGTCGGCTACATGCAGGACCGCCAGAACGCGCGGCTGATGGGAATGGCGCCGACCGGCAACGGGCGGCGCGAAAGCCACGCGCATGTGCCGATGCCGCGCATGACCAACACTTATATGCTGGCCGGCGACAGGGAGCCGGCCGAGATTATCGCCTCGATGAAGAACGGCCTTTACGCCGTGAATTTCGGCGGCGGCCAGGTCGACATCACCTCCGGCAAATACGTGTTTCAGTGCACCGAGGCCTACAAGATCGAGAACGGCAAGGTCACCGCGCCGGTTAAAGGCGCCATGCTGATCGGCAACGGGCCGACCGATCTTCATCGCATCTCGATGATCGGCAACGACTTCGCGCTCGATCCCGGCATCGGCACCTGCGGCAAGAACGGCCAGGGCGTCCCGGTCGGCGTTGGTCAGCCATCGCTGCGAATGGATCGCATCACCGTCGGCGGCACCGGAGGCTGATGATGATAGCTTCACGCCAGCGCGGCTGGCTGCGCATGATCGCCGAGTTCGCCGCCATCCTGCTGGTGGTGGCCGCCGCGAAAACCGCGATCGCTGAGCCCTATTACGTGCCATCCGCCTCGATGGAGCCGACGCTCTTGATTGGCGACGAATTGCTGGCGTTGAAATTCTCCTACGGCTACGGCTCGGCGTCGCTGCCCGCCCCGATCTCGCTGCCTTCGACCGGACGCATTCTGGCCACGCTGCCGGAACGCGGCGACGTCGTCGTATTCCGCTGGCCCCGCGACCGCAGCCAGGTCTGGGTCAAGCGGGTGATCGGATTGCCGGGCGACCGCATCGCGATGCATTTCGGGCAGGTCGTCATCAATGGCGAACCGGCCGCGCTTGCACCCGACGGCAGCGGCCAGGCGCAGACGCCGCAAGGCGACATTCAGGCCGCGCGCTATATCGAAACGCTGCCCGGCGGCCGGCAGCATCCGATCTACAAACTTGCCCGGGTTGGCGCGCTCGACAATCTGCCGGAAATCGTCGTGCCGCCCGGCCATCTGTTCGTGATGGGCGACAACCGCGACGACAGCGCCGACAGCCGCGTGCCATTGCGCGATGGCGGCGTCGGCCTGCTGCCGGCCGACAATCTGGTCGGCCGCGTCAACGTGGTGGTGGGCTCGCTCGATCTCGCCGTGACCAAGCAGCCAGTCTGGACTTGGCCGTCAGGCTTGCGGCTGTCGCGGTTCTTCACCGCGGTGCGCTAACCCCGCCGTGCCCGGCCTTGTGCCGGGCATCCACGTCTTTCGTCCGCCAACTCCGTAAGACGTGGATGGCCGGGACAAGCCCGGCCATGACGATCAGTGGCGCTACGTCGGAAAATGCAGCACGACTTCCGGCGCTAATGGCGCGCCATCGCGGCACATGAAGCGCATTACCACAGCGGCGCAGGATGATTGGTTGGTTCAACTAAAAGATTATTCAGAGCGCGCCATTTACTTACAGACGCTCGGGCAAGTATTTTCGCCACCGACACCAGCGTAGCAGGGTCCACCAACACCGGCGTAACACGGACCGCCAACACCCGAATAAGCGGCGCCGCCTACCCCATCATAAGCTGGGCCGCCCACACCGTCGTATCTAGGGCCGCCAACTCCCGAATACGCCCGACCGCCTACTCCTGAGTATGCAGGACCGCCTACACCCGCGTAGCATGGACCGCCAACACCTGCGTATGCAGGACCACCGACACCGGCGTATGCCGCGCCGCCGACGCCCGCGTAACAGGGACCGCCTACTCCTGCGTAGCCCCTACAGTTGCATACGTCATTTGCATTTGTCGGCTTCAAAGATAAAAAACAAAATCGCTGCTACGGTTATAGAAGTTTTTTTCATCCGATGCTCCCGTGTTACCGCACCACCCCGGAAATGCAGCACGGCTTGCGGCGCGGTCGCTTGATCTCGCTCTTCAGAAAGCAGCGCGCCGACGCGCCGATATAGCCCGGCCGCACGTAGGTCCAGGCGCGGCATTTGTTGTCGCCCTCACAGGCCGACTTGCACGCGGCGCCTTGGGGCTCCGGCGGCACTTCAAAATTGCGGTAATCGCCGCCGGAGCGGTCGATGGAAAATTCTGCCGATCCGGCCTTCGGCTCGACCACGCCGGCGCCGCGCACGCCGGACACGCAGCATTTGTCCTCGACGCGCGCCGGCAACTGATTCTTGAGCCAGCACACCGCGACCGCGCGCTCGGTCGCCGGATAGGAGAAGCTCCAGGCCCGGCAGCGCGACTCGCGCTCGCAGCGCGCGGCGCACACCGCCGGGTCGCCGTTCCTCACCTGAAAGTTCGTGTAATCGCCGCCGCGCCGGTCAAATCCGGTTTGCGCAAAGGCCGGACCGGCGGCCGCCAGCAGCGCCGAAATGACCGCGACGGCCAGCGCGCCGATCAGGATGAAAAAACGTCGCATCCGCTCTGTGTAACCCCGGCGCCGCCCGCCTGTTTCCGGCGGCATGGTAACGTAACCGCGTCGGATGTGCGCGAGCCCGCGCCGAAAAAAATAATACGCCCGCCGGGAGGGGCCCGGCGGGCGCATGATCCGGCCGCTGGAGGGGAATCCGCGGCCCGGATCGAGCGGCCGGAGAGAGGGTCCGGCCGCTATCGCTTATTCAGACGATGTGGCGCGCCGGACGATCGAGCCGCGGCCGCCGCACACCATCGCGCGGCGTCGTGGGTGAAACGGTGGACGGCAACGTGCTGCCGTGCCGATTCAGCCGGCGCTCCAGTGCGCGTTCGCGCAGCAGCGCGGTCGGATCCTCCCAGAACGGCTCGGAAAAGGCGTCGCGCAAGTCGGCGCGGGTGATGCCCATGTCGGCCAGCATGCGGCCGTCGACCTGGGCCAGAGCGCGGGCCTGGACACGATTGCGGTGAACGCGGGCCATGGCTTTCAGCCAGCGGCCCAGCACAGCCGATACCGAGGCTAGCGCGCGAACCGGGGCGGCCGCGGCAATGGGAACAACTGGGAAAGCGGTCATGGCAGTCTCCTTTTGTAGATGCAGTCGGACCCTCTAAATCGGCCCAAACCGCCGGTATGGACACCCCGAAATCCCCACCCAGAATCCCAGGTTCCACCGCAATATGCTCCCGCCGGATTGATTAATGAAACGAATGTTTGTTATCATATCCATCTGAATTGGTGATACAGTCCGGCAAGCCCAAACGCAGGAAATCCGTGTCATGGCCGCGCTGATCGACGTCGACCAACTCCGCACCTTCATCGCCATCGCCGAGACCGGCAGCTTCACCAAGGCGGCCGAGGTGGTGAACAAGACGCAGTCGGCGGTCTCGATGCAGATGAAGCGGTTGGAGGAGCGGCTGCTGCGGCCGATCTTCGCGCGCGACGGCCGCGCCTCGAAGCTCACCGAAGACGGCCAGCGCCTGCTCGATTTCGCCCGGCGGATCATCAAGCTCAATATGGAAACTATCGCGGCGTTTTCCGACGCCGAGCTGTCCGGCCGGGTGCGGCTCGGCGTGCCGGACGATTACGCCGACCGCTATCTGCCGGAGATCATGGCGCGGTTCTCACGCGCCTATCCCGGCGTCGAGCTCAGCGTGATCTGCCTGCCCTCGGTCGACCTGCTGGAATGCATCGATGCCAACGAGATCGATCTCGCCATCATCACCAATTGCGAGAGCAAGCGCGCCTCTGAGACGTTCCGCCGCGAGCGCCTGCTGTGGGTGACGTCGAACCGGCATCCGACTCACAGGGAAGAGACGGTCCCGCTGGCGCTCGGCCGGCCGAGCTGCGGCTGGCGGCGCATCGCGATCGACAAGCTGGAATCGGTCGGCCGCAATTACCGCTTGCTCTTTACCAGTTCGAATGCCGGCGCGGTCGCCGCCGCGGTGCTCGCCGGGCTCGCGGTGTCGGTGCTGCCGGAATCCGGTTTACGCCCCGGCATGCGCGTGCTCAGCGCCAAGGAAGGCTTTCCGGAATTGCCGTCGTGCCGGATCGGCCTGGTGCGCAACGCGCATGAAAGCTCGGCGCTGGCGGACGCGCTGGCCGAGCACATCGTCTCGTCGCTGGACAATCTGTCGGAGCAGCAGGCGGCGGAGTAGATATTGTCATTCCGGGCGCCGCGCAGCGGCGACCCGGAATCCATAACCCCGGTGGCAGATGTACGTTTACCTGCTTGCCAGTCGGAAGCACGGCACGCTCTATCTCGGTGTCACCAACGATCTGATCCGTAGAGTCTATGAGCACAAAAATAAGCTCATTCGCGGCTTTACATCCCAATATGGCGTAACGTATCTGGTTTGGTACGAGTGTTATGACGATTCGACGAACGCGATCGCGCGAGAAAAGGAAATCAAGAAGTGGCGGCGCGATTGGAAGATTCGTCTGATCGAGGAAGATAATCCAAATTGGGACGATCTCTATTCAGCAATTCTTCGATAGCGCTGGGATTATGGATTCCGGGCTCGCGCCTTCGGCACGCCCCGGAATGACGATCAATACGCCTCTTCCTCGAAAATCGGCTCGACTGAGCCATTCCATTCGCCGTTGAACTTCGCCAGCAGTTCCTCCGCCGGCGTCGTGCCGCGCACGATGATGTCATCGAGCGGGCGCAGATATTGCGCCTCGTCGCGGCCGCTGTGATCGAGCCGCTTGCGGCGCTGCAGCCCCTTGCGCGACAGGGCGAGCGTCTGGCGCGCCAGCGTGAAGGCGTTGGTCTGGCGGACCGTCGCCCGGAAGCCGCGCCGCGGCACCTCGTCGCGCAATTTCTGCCGCTCCTCGGCGCTCCAGTCCTTCACCAGATCCCAGGCGGCATCGAGTGAATCCTGATCATACAACAAGCCGATCCAGTACGCGGTGAGCGACGGCAATCGGCGCCACGGACCTGAATCGGCGCCGCGCATCTCCAGATAGCGTTTGAGCCGCACTTCCGGGAAGATCGTGCTGATGTGATTGGCCCAGTCCGAAATGGTGGCGCGCTCGCCGGCCAGATTGTCGAGCCGGCCCGCCATCAGCGAGCGAAACGACACGCCCGACACGTCGATATATTTGTCGCCGCGCTTGACGAAATACATCGGCACGTCGAGCGCGTAATCGACGTAGCGCTCGAACCCCATGCCGTCCTCGAACGCGAAGGGCAGCATGCCGGCGCGCTGATTGTCGGTGTCGGTCCAGATTTGTGAGCGCATCGACAGGAAGCCGTTCGGCTGGCCTTCGGTGAACGGCGAGTTGGCGAACAGCGCGGTGGCGACCGGCTGCAAAGCCAGCGACACCCGCAGCTTCTTGACCATGTCGGCTTCCGAGGAGAAATCGAGATTGGTCTGCACCGTGCAGGTG
>JBPCQM010000062.1:0-11430 GCA_050998115.1 Pseudolabrys sp.
GCGCAAGGCCGCGGCGCACCGTCTCGACTTCGGGCAACTCCGGCATGGTTAACCGCGCTTTCGCCCAGACATAGCCTCCCCGCGCCGCCCGCGCTATGGTCCTGCCCGGCAAGGATTTTTGCCAAAATTGAGTGACGTTTCGTGATGCCGCGTAATCCCGAACAGACCCATTTCGGCTATCAGACCGTGCCGCTTGGCGAAAAGCAGGCGCGGGTCGACGGCGTCTTCCATTCGGTGGCGCGCCGCTACGACCTGATGAACGACCTGATGTCGGGCGGCCTGCATCGCGCCTGGAAAGACGCGTTGGTCACCGCCGTTAACCCGCCGAAAAACCAACGCGCTTTTGCGCTGTTGGATGTGGCCGGCGGCACCGGCGACATCGCGCTGCGGGTGATCGAGGCTGCCGGCGCCGGCACCCGCGCCATCGTGTGCGACATCAACGAGGACATGCTGGCGGTCGGCCGCGAGCGGATCGCCGCGCGGGGGCGCGATGGTGAGATCGAGTTTCAGCAAGGCAACGCGGAGGAACTGCCGTTCCCCGGCAAGAGCTTCGATGCCGTCACCATCGCGTTCGGCATCCGCAACGTGCCGCGCATCGAGCGGGCGCTGGGCGAAGCCTATCGCGTTCTGAAAATCGGCGGGCGGTTTCTGTGCCTGGAATTTTCCTCGGTCGACGTGCCGGGGCTTGATGCGCTGTACAAACTCTATTCGTTCAATGTGATTCCCGCGGTCGGCCAGTCCGTGACCGGCGACCGCGAAGCCTACCAGTATCTCGTCGAGTCGATCCGCAAGTTTCCCAAGCCCAAGGCTTTCGCGGCCATGCTGACCGAGGCCGGCTTCCGCCGCGCCTCGTTCACGCCGATCACCGGCGGCGTGGTGGCGATACATTCCGGGTGGAGGTTGTGATCACAAGAAACGCCGCGCGTGACTCCTTCCTTCACCTCCCCCCTTGCGGGGGAGGTCGGATCGCGAAGCGATCCGGGTGGGGGGTAATCTTCATTTCGGAAAGAACCCCCCTCCCCAACCCTCCCCCGCAAGGGGGGAGGGAGAAAAAAGAAAAGTGATCTCCGGCTTCACCCATTTCGCTCGACTGTCGCGCGCCGGTTTCGTGTTCGCGCGCGAGGGCGTATTCGCGCTGGTCGATCCGCGGCCTTTGCCGCTGCCGGCGCGGTTTGGCATTTCCCTCGCGCGGCTGTTCGAGCGGCCGACCGCGAAGGACGGCTCAAGCCGCCTCGCCGCCGCGTTGACGCGACTCGGACCGACCTACGTCAAGCTTGGGCAGTTTCTTGCCACGCGGCCCGACGTGGTCGGCGCCGCGATCGCCTGCGATCTCGAAAGCCTGCAGGACAAGATGGCGCCGTTCCCGCAGGCCGAAGCTGAGGCGATGGTGACGGCCGCATTGGGCCGGCCGCTGCTGGAAATTTACACTTCGTTCGGCCCCGCCGTGGCCGCCGCCTCGATTGCCCAGGTCCACAAGGTGGAAGTCGCCGATGCCGACGGCACAAAAGTTGTGGCGGTAAAGGTGTTGCGGCCGGGCATCGACCGCCGCTTCAAGGCCGACCTCGATGCGTTGTTTTACGCCGCGCGAAAAGCCGAGGCGATGTCGCTGGACGCGCAACGGCTGCGGCTTGTCGAAGTGGTCGCGACGCTGGCGCGCTCGGTCGCCATTGAAATGGATTTCCGGCTCGAAGCCGCGGCGCTGTCCGAGATGGCGGAAAATACGAAGGAAGATGTCGACTTCCGCGTGCCCGCGGTCGACTGGAATCGCACCGCGCGCGAGGCGCTGACGCTCGAATGGATCGACGGTACGCCGCTCAACGACCGCGCCGCGCTCGCGGCGAACGGCTACGAGCTGCCAGAGCTGGGCCGCAAGGTGATCCAGACTTTTTTGCGCCACGCGCTGCGCGATGGATTTTTCCACGCCGACATGCATCCGGGAAATCTGTTTGTCGATGCGCAGGGCCGGCTCACCGCCGTCGACTTCGGCATCATGGGGCGGCTTGGCCCGAAAGAGCGGCTGTTCCTCGCCGAGATTCTCTACGGCTTCATCACCCGCGATTATCATCGCGTCGCCCAGGTGCACTTCGATGCCGGCTATGTGCCGCGGCATCACTCGGTGGAGAATTTCGCCCAGGCGATCCGCGCAATCGGCGAGCCGATCCATAACCGCACCGCCGAAGACATCTCGATGGCGAAGCTGCTGATGCTGCTGTTCGAGGTGACCGGGCTGTTCGACATGCGCACGCGGCCGGAACTGCTGCTGCTGCAAAAAACCATGGTGGTGGTCGAGGGCGTCGCCCGCTCGCTCGACCCCAAGCTCGACATGTGGACCACGGCCGATCCGGTGGTGCGTGAATGGATCGCCCGCCATCTCGGACCCGCCGGGCGGATCGAGGGCGCGGTCGAGGGTGCCGGCGAGATCGGCCGCTTCCTCGGCCAGGTGCCAGGACTGTTGACCCGCGCGGTCAATCTGGCCGATCAGTTGGATGCCATCACCCGCGACGGGCTGGTTTTGGCGCCGGAAACGGTGGCCGCGGTCGCGACCGCCGAAACCCGTCGGGAACGCTGGAAAACGGTGGCTTTGTGGATGATCGTCGCCCTGCTGGCGTTCCTGATCTACCGGGTGTTATGATTGCATTGATTGCAATGCAATCACGAGTATCCCGATGCCTAGCATCACCATCCGCCAGCTCGACGAGGCGCTGAAGCAGCGGCTGCGGTTGCGCGCCGCCAAGAACGGCCGCTCGATGGAAGACGAGGTGCGCACGCTGCTGCGCGAGGCGGCGGACGAGACCGGCCTCGCCGCGCTCAACACAATCAATCCGCCCAATCCGAAATCCGCAGCGCGCCGGGCCGCTTCGGCGCCTGCGCCGGCAGATGCAAAACGTGTCCTGCTCATCATCGGCGGCGGCATCGCCGCCTACAAATCGTTCGACCTCATTCGCCGCCTAAAGGAACGCAAGATTCATGTGCGCGTCATTCTCACCAGGGCGGCGCAGGAATTCGTCACGCCGTTGTCGGCGGGTGCTATTGCCGGTGAGCCACCATTCACCGACCTGTTCAATCCGGCACACGAGTTCGACGTCGGGCACATTCGCCTGGCGCGTGAGACCGACCTGATTGTTGTCGCGCCGGCGACTGCCGACTTGATGGCGAAGCTCGCTGGCGGCCACGCGGACGATCTCGCCACCGCGGTGTTGCTGGCGACCGACAAGCGTGTGCTGCTGGCGCCGGCGATGAATCCGCGCATGTGGTCGCACAAGGCGACGCAACGCAATCTCGCGCAGCTCCTTGCCGATGGCGCGCAGGTCATAGGGCCGAACGCCGGCGAAATGGCGGAAGCCAACGAGAGCGGCACCGGGCGCATGGCCGAACCGCTGGAAATTATTTCGGCGGCGGAAAAGCTGCTCAAGCCACAAAGTTCACTCGTTGGCCCGTTGACCGGCAAGCGCGTTGTGGTCACCTCGGGCCCCACGCACGAGCCGATCGATCCGGTGCGCTACATCACCAACCGCTCGTCCGGCAAGCAGGGCCATGCGATTGCAGCCGCGGCGGCGGCGGCGGGTGCCGATGTGACGCTGATCAGCGGCCCGGTCAATCTACCCGATCCAACGGGAGTTTCCGTCGTCCATGTCGAGAGCGCGCGGCAGATGCACGCCGCGGTCGACCAGGCGCTGCCGGCCGATGTCGCGATCTTTGCCGCCGCGGTGGCGGACTGGCGCGTCGACAACGCGCAAAACCAGAAAATCAAAAAGGCGCCCGGTGCGCGCATCCCGGCATTGTCGTTGACGGAAAATCCGGACATCCTCGCCGGCGTGGCGCACCGTACGAAACATCGTCCGAGGCTTGTGATCGGCTTTGCCGCCGAAACGCAGAACATCGCCGCCAACGCCAAGGCGAAACTGGCGTCGAAAGGCTGCGACTGGATCGTAGCAAATGACGTGTCGCCGCAGACCGGCATCATGGGCGGCGACCGCAACACTGTGTCGCTGGTGACCCGCGACGGAATCGAGAACTGGCCGGCGCAATCGAAGAACGAGGTCGCGAAGAATCTGGTGGCGCGGATTGCTCAGGCGATTTCAGGGACATGACTCGAGAAAATCAGATCCGTCACCCTGAGGCGGTCGCGCGCAGCGCGGACCTCGAAGAGCGACGGCCGAGTGCAGCCGCGCGTTGGCCGCTCATCTTTCGAGGCTCGCGGAGCCTGTCATCGGGTCGGCCCAAGCGGGCCGGACCCGTTGGCTCGCGAATCAGGATGACAAAGTGAGGCTGGCATGACGATCGACGTCCAAGTGACACGCCTGCCGCACGGCGCGGACCTAGCCTTGCCGTCCTACCAGAGCGCGCTGGCCGCCGGGCTCGATCTGCACGCCGCAGTCCCGGCAAATGCGCCGCTGACGATCGCGGCTGGCGAACGCGTCATGGTGCCGACCGGCCTCGTCATCGCTTTGCCGCCGGGCCATGAAGCGCAAATCCGGCCGCGCTCAGGCTTGGCCGCCAAGCACGGCCTCACGGTGCTCAACGCGCCCGGCACCATCGACGCCGACTACCGCGGCGAGATCCAGGTGCTACTGATCAACCACGGCGACGAGCCGTTCGCCGTCACGCGCGGGATGCGCATCGCACAACTGGTCATCGCGCCGGTCACCCGCGCGCAATTCCACGAAACGGCGGCGTTGAATGAGACGCCGCGCGGCCGCGGCGGTTTCGGCTCGACCGGCCGTTGATGTTGACAGTTCCCGCCTAGCGCCCCGATGACGACACGACCGGAGCCCAATACCGCCAACAGGCGCTTTTCGGCGGCGCTCGCATGGATGAATATCGAGGGCATGACGGCGAGCGCCGGACATCGCAGATAACCGCATTAACCCTTTGCTTTCAGGTCATTGTTCACGATCTGGACTCTTTCGGCGCGATTCCGCTTGGGGGTAAAGTCCAGCGATTCGCGGACGGTGTGGCGCACGCCGTCTCGCTCCCTGGGGCAAAGCCGAATGCCGGAGTCGATCCGGACGATGAACGAGAGGCTGCGTTCTCGTCCGCCGCGGGGCGGTTTCCTCGCCGGCCTGTTTTGCGTTTTCGCCGTCGCGCTGCCGGCGCCGCTGCGCGCCGAGGAGCTTGCCGCGCCGGCCCTGAGCGACGCCGCCCGTAGCGTTTTGGCCAGCCTTAGCAGCCAGGACATCGCCACTCTTACGTTGAGCCTCGGCTTGCTGTGCTTTGCGATGCTCGCGGCCGTCATCCTGGTGCGCACCCGCGCACAGGCTGCGCGTGACGAGGCGGCCAGCCGTGACCAAATGAACACGTTGCGTGCGGAGCTCGACCGCCTCCACGCGCTGCTTTTGTCCGAGCCGCAAATTCTGGTGACCTGGCCGGCCGCCGGCGACGCGCCCGACATCCTCGGCGAAACCGGCCTGATCGCGCCGGGCGCCGGGGCCGAGCGCGTTCTTGCGTTCGGCAGTTGGCTCGAACCGCGTCAAGCAGAACAAATCGAACAGGCTGTCGGGCTTCTGCGTTCGCAAGGCCGCGGCTTTGTCATGACTCTCAACGCCGCCGCCGACCGGCCGATCGAAGCCGAAGGCCGCGCTATCGGCGGCCGCGCCGTGCTGCGGCTGCGCGACGTTGGTGGCCTGAAGCGCGACTTCGCCGATCTGACGATTCGCTACGACAATCTGCTCGGCACCGCCGAAAGCCTGCGCGAACTGGTCGACTCACTGCCGGCGCCGATATGGACCCGTGACGAAACCGGGCTGTTGACTTTCGTCAATTCCGCCTATGTCCGCGCGGTCGAAGCCGGCGACGCCACCGAAGCGGTCGAGAACGCCATGGAAATGTTTGACCGCTCCGCACGCACCGAGCTGGCGCGCGCCCGCGAATCCGGCGAGCCCTATAGCGGAAAGCTGCCGGCGATTGTCGGCGGGCAGCGCCGCATCTTCGACGTCATCAATATGCCGAGCGGGCCAGGGAACCGGCAAGGACCCCGACAAGGAACCCCACAAGGAACCCCACTTGGCAGCGCCGGCATCGCGCTCGACGCCACCGAAGTCGAGAACATGCGCGCCGGGTTGCGCCGCATGATCGACGCGCACCGCCGTATCCTCGATCAGCTTTCGACCGGCGTCGCGATCTTCGGCGTGGACAAGAAATTAATCTTCTACAACGCCGCCTATCGCTCGCTGTGGGACCTCGAGGCCGGTTTCCTCGACCAGATGCCGCCCGACGGCGAAATACTGGACCGGCTTCGCGCCGCGCGAAAATTGCCGGAAGAACACGATTTCCGCCAATGGAAAGCCGCGCTGCACGAGGCCTACCGCGCGGTCGAGCCGAAAGAACAGATGTGGCATCTGCCGGACGGCCGCACGCTGCGCCTCGTCATTGTGCCCAACCCGGAAGGCGGCGTGACTTACGTATTCCACGACGTCACCGAGCGGCTTGACATGGTCCGCCGCTACGACGCCCTGATCAAGGTGCAGAGCGAAACGCTCGATCATCTCGCCGAGGCGGTGGCGGTATTCGCCAGCGACGGCCGTATCGGCCTGCACAATCCAGCGTTCTCACGCATGTGGAAGCTGACGCCCGAGGCGCTGGCGCAGCGACCGCATGTCGGCGATGTCACCGCCTGGTGCCAAGCGCAGCACGATGACAACGCCATCTGGCGCAATCTGCGCGAAGCGGTGACCGCGATCGACAATCGCGAGCCGGTCGCGGCGCGCATTGAGCGGCGTGACGGGGTGGTGATCGATTGCACGACGATGCCGCTGCCCGACGGCGCCACGCTGGTCACGTTCCAAGACGTGACGGACACCGTGAATGTCGAGCGCGCCTTGATCGAGCGTAACAACGCCTTGGAGACTGCCGACGAGATCAAGATCGATTTCGTCCACCACGTTTCTTACGAGTTGCGCTCGCCGCTGACAAATATTGTTGGTTTCGCGCATTTCCTGAACGATCCGGCGTTCGGCCCGCTGACCGAAAAGCAGCGCGAATATCTCTCATACATCAACACCTCGACCAATTCGCTGCTGGCGATCATCAACAACATCCTCGACCTCGCGACCATCGACGCGGGCGCCATGACGCTCAATGTCGGACCGGTGGACATCCGCGCCACGATGAATGCCGCCGCCGAAGGCATCCAGGATCGCCTGGTAAAGGATCAGATCAAACTCGACATTCGCGTCGCACCGAATGCCGGCAGCTTCCCCGGCGACGAGCGGCGGGTGCGTCAGGTGCTGTTCAATCTGCTGTCGAACGCGGTCGGCTTCTCGCCGCCGAACGAGACCGTCACCTTCTCGGCGGAACGGCATTCCGACGCGGTGGCGTTCTCGGTCACCGATCGCGGCCCGGGAATTCCACCGGAATCGGCCGACCGGGTATTCGAATGGTTCGAGACGGATTCGCGCGGCTCGCAGCATCGCGGCGCCGGACTCGGCCTGTCACTGGTGCGCTCGTTTGTGGAACTGCACGGCGGCCGCGTTATGCTTGACTCGACGATCGGGCAAGGCACCACTGTCACCTGCATTTTCCCATTCGAGCCGGCGGACAGGAACCCAGTTTCGCAGACCGCCGCCTAGGTTCTGAGATGTTTCCGACTACGTCCGGCGGCTCGAGCTTCACCGTGGCGCTGAGCGACGAGCAGGCCACGCACAAGCTGGTGGTCGATATCGCCGCGGCGCTCCTGCCCGGCGACCTGATCGCGCTGTCCGGCGATCTTGGCGCCGGCAAGACGACATTCGCGCGCGCGCTGATCCGCCATCTGGCCGGCGACGCGGCGACCGAAGTGCCGAGCCCAAGCTTCACCCTGATGCAATTTTATGAGTTGCCGCGCTTCGCGGTGGCGCACGCCGATCTGTTCCGGCTGTCCGGCCCCACCGAACTCGCCGAGCTCGGCTTCGACGACATTCCCGAGAACGCCCTCGTACTGGTCGAATGGCCGGACCGCGCCGCGGGTTACCTGCCGGCCGACCGGCTGGACGTAACGCTGACGCTGGCGCCGCAGCAATCCTCCACCTTTCGCAACGCGCGGATTACCGGCTACGGCTCTTTTGCGCCGCGTGCCGAGCGCATCCACCATATCCGGCGCTTTCTGGCGACCGCCGGATTTGCCAGCGCCGAGCGGCGGGCGCTGCCGGGCGACGCTTCGGCGCGCAGTTATGAGCGGCTGACGCTGGGCGGCCGCAATTTCCTGCTGATGAATTCGCCGCGCCGGCCGGACGGCCCGCCGGTGCGCGACGGCAAGCCGTATAGCGTGATCGCGCATCTCGCCGAGGACGTGACGCCGTTCATCGCGATGGCGCGGGCGCTGAACGTGCGCGGCTTGTCGGCGCCGGCGATCCTGCACGGCGACCGCGCCGCCGGTCTGCTGATCATCGAGGATCTCGGCAATGAGCTCGTGGTCGCGGGCGACCCGCCGGCCCCGATTGAAGAACGCTATCAGGCTGCGGTCGGCGCGCTGGTGGCGCTGCACCGTGCGCCCGTGCCGGCGAGCGTGCCAGTCGAGCCGGACCTCGACTACACCTTGCCGCGCTACGACATCGAGGCGCTGCTGATCGAGGCCGAACTGCTGATCGATTGGTATTTGCCGAAACTCGGCAGGCCGGTCAGCCAGGACAAGCGCGACAGCTATCGCGCGCTGTGGCGTGACGCGCTGTCGCCGGCGCTTGGCGGTCCGGTGACCTGGGTGCTGCGCGACTATCATTCGCCCAACCTGCTGTGGCTGCCGGCCCGCGAGGGCGTCGCGAAAGTTGGCCTGCTGGATTTCCAAGACGCGGTGATGGGCCACCCCGCCTATGACCTTGCCTCGTTGCTGCAGGACGCCCGCGTCGACGTGCCGGAGATAATGGAGATCGCGATGCTGTCGCACTACACCCGCGCGAGGCGCGAGATCGATCCGGCGTTCGACGCGCCGGCTTTCGCCCGCGTTTACGCTACGCTGGCGGCGCAGCGCGCCTCAAAAATTCTCGGTATTTTCGCACGGCTGGAGATGCGCGACGGCAAGCCGCAATATTTGCGTCACCTGCCTCGTGTATGGGCCTATTTGCAGCGTTCGCTGGCGCATCCGGCGCTGGCGACGCTGCGCGCCTGGTACAACCTGCACGTGGCGGATATCAAGACCTGACGCTATGGATAAATCTCCGACTCACGCGATGGTGCTGGCCGCCGGCTTCGGCACGCGGATGCGGCCGCTCACCGACCGCGTGCCGAAGCCGCTGATCAAGGTGGCTGGCAAGACACTGCTCGACCGCGTGCTTGACCGTCTCGCGGCAGCCGGCGTCGAGACCGCGGTGGTCAACATTCACTATCTCGGCGAGCAGATTGAGCGCCATCTCGCCGCGTGCAAGACACCGCGCATCGTTATTTCCGACGAACGCGGCCGGTTGCTCGGCACCGGCGGCGCGGTGGTGAAGGCGCTGCCTCAACTCGGCAATGCGCCGTTCTTTCACGTCAATGCCGACACCCTCTGGATCGACGGCGTTCAGCCGAATTTGGCCCGCCTCGCCGGTGCGTTCGATTCTGCCGCGATGGACGCGCTGCTGCTGCTGGCGCCGACCGCCGGCAGTATCGGCTATGACGGACGCGGAGATTTCGCGATGGCGGCGGACGGACGGCTCACGCGCCGCGCCGAGCGCGACGTGGCGCCCTTCGTATTCGCCGGCGCGGCGCTGCTGGCGCCAGCATTGCTGGCCGGCGCGCCCAACGGCGAATTCTCCCTCAACCATCTGTTCGACCGCGCCGCCGTGGGCGGGCGGCTGCACGGGCTGCGGCTCGAAGGCCTGTGGATGCATGTCGGCACCCCCGGGGCGATCCGCGAGGCTGAGACCGCCATCGCAGCCGGCGGCGCGTAGTCACAATTTCAACCGGTCATCCCCCGAGAACAGGGACGACCAGGTCCCCGCTTTAGCGGGACGACAACTGAATATGCGTCTATGATTCTGGCAATGCCGGCGTCAAAACCCCGCGTCTTCAATATCCCCGCCTCGGCGCCGTTTCTGCCGGTGCTAGTCGGCGCATTGCTCAAGGGCGAACTGGTCAAGGGCTTTCCGGCCGGCGGCGATCCGCTGGCATTGGCGCAGGCCACGCTTTATTTGCCGACCCGGCGCGCCTGCCGTCTGGCACGCGAGCAATTCCTGCAGGTGACCGGCGGCAACGCCGCGATCCTGCCGCGCATCGTGGCGATCGGCGACATCGATGAGGATGAACTGATCTTCGCTGATGCGGCGACCGGCGCGCTGGCGCAAGCCGCGCTCGACCTGCCGAACACCATCGCGCCGCTCGAGCGCCGCCTGCTGCTGGCCAGCCTGATCGCCAAATGGGCGGCGTCGCGCGACCTGCACGGCGCGCGCGGCACGCCGCTGGTCGCCAACACGCCAGCCTCGGCGCTCGCTTTGGCCGACGATCTAGCGCGGCTGATGGACGACATGACGACGCGCGGCGTCGGCTGGGACAAGTTCAACAAATTGGTGCCGGACGATCTCGACCAATTCTGGAAGCTGTCGTTCGACTTTCTGCAGATCGTCGGCGCGCAATGGTCGGCCTATCTCGACGAGGCCGGACTGATCGAACCGGCGGCGCGGCGCGACCGGCTGATCGAGGCCGAGACGCAGCGCCTGCAAAAATCCAGTGGGCCGGTGATCGCGGCAGGCTCGACCGGCTCGATGCCGGCGACGGCGAAATTACTTGCCACCATTGCAACGTTGCCGCGTGGCGCCGTGGTGCTGCCCGGCCTCGACATGGATCTCGACGACGCCTCGTGGAATATGATCGCGCACGACGAGACGCCGGCGATCGGCCATCCGCAATTCGCCATGCAGACGCTGTTGGCGCGCCTCGAACTGCCGCGCAGCGCCGTGACGATGCTGGCGCCGTCCGGCGCGCGTGAAGCGCTGGTATCTGAGGCGTTGCGGCCCGCCGCGACCACCGAATTGTGGCAAAAACGACTGCGGGACAAGGGTTTCTCGCAACACGCCGAAGCGGCGATGGCCGGCCTGGCGGTAATCGAGGCCGCCAACGCCGAGGAAGAAGCGCTCGCCATCGCCGTGGCGCTGCGCGAAGCCGCCGACACGCCGGGCAAGACCGCGGCACTGGTGACGCCGGACCGCGCGCTGGCGCGCCGCGTGCTGGCGGCGCTGGAACGCTGGAGCGTGGCGATCGACGATTCCGGTGGCGACGCGCTGGCCGACACGCCGGCCGGCGTGTTCGCGCGGCTTGCCGCGCAGGCCGCGCTCGGCGGCCTCGAGCCGGTAACGCTGCTGGCGCTGCTCAAGCATCCGCTGTTCCGGCTCGATGCCGAGGCGAACGCCCACCGGCGCGCCATCGCGGCGCTCGAGCGCCTGATCTTGCGCGGGCCGCGGCCAAAGCCGGGCAGCGCCGGACTGGCGCACGCGTTGACAAGTTTCGAGGCGACCCGCGACACAGTGCGCAGCACCGATCAGCGCA
>JBPCQM010000216.1:0-2505 GCA_050998115.1 Pseudolabrys sp.
TTCTGGAAACCGACTTATTCTATCAGGGCATCCGTCCGGCGGTAAACGTCGGCCTCTCGGTGTCGCGGGTCGGCTCTGCCGCGCAAACCAAGGCGATGAAAAAGGTGGCCGGCAAGATCAAGGGCGAGTTGGCGCAATATCGCGAAATGGCGGCGTTCGCGCAATTCGGCTCCGACCTCGACGCCACCACGCAGCGCCTGCTCAACCGCGGCGCGCGGCTCACCGAATTGCTCAAGCAGCCGCAGTTCTCGCCGCTGAAGATGGAAGAGCAAGTCGCGGTGATTTACGCGGGCGTCAACGGCTATCTCGACAAGCTCGATGTGCCGCGCGTCAAGCCCTTTGAGTCCGGCCTGCTGACGCTGCTGCGCACCAAGCACAAGGACATCCTCGACAAGGTCCGTGACTCGCGCGACCTCGACGACGCCACCGCCGCCAAGCTCAAGGGCGTGGTCGACGATTACGCCAAGAGTTTTACGTAACTGTCATGGCCGGGCATAGCCGTCGAAGACGGCGTCTAAAGGACGCCTGGTGTCCGGCGATCAACATCTTGCGGCGTGGAAATAAAGTAAAACGTGGATGCCCGGCACAAGGCCGGGCATGACGAAGGAAAAACCGAAGTAAATCGATGGCCTCACTCAAAGACATGCGGGTGCGCATCGCCGCCACCAAGGCGACGCAGAAGATCACCAAGGCCATGCAGATGGTCGCGGCGTCGAAGCTGCGCCGCGCCCAGGTCGCGGCGGAGGCCGCGCGGCCTTACGCCGAGCGTATGGAACGCGTGCTGGGCAATATCGCGACGGGCATGGCCGGCTCCGATAGCGCGCCGAAACTTCTGGCCGGCACCGGCCGCGATCAGGTGCATCTCTTGATCGTCGCGACCGGCGAGCGCGGGCTGGCCGGCGCCTTCAATTCAGCGATCGTGCGCCTCGCCCGCGAACACGTCCTGCGGCTTGTTGCCGAAGGCAAAGAGGTGAAAATCCTTACCGTCGGCCGCAAGGGCGCCGAGCAATTGCGCCGTCAATACGAAAAGCAGATCGTCGAGCGGATCGAATTGCGTAACGTGCGCACGCTCGGCTACGGCAACGCGTCTCAAATCGCCGACAAGGTGATCGCGATGTTCGAGCGCGGCGAGTTCGACGTCGCGACCCTGTTCTATTCGCGCTTCAAGTCGGTGATCTCGCAAGTGCCGACCGCGCAGCAAATCATCCCGCCAAAGTTTGAAAACGCAAAGGCCGAAGGCCCGACCGCCGCTTACGAATACGAGCCGGAGGAAGAAGACATCCTGCGCGACCTGCTGCCGCGCTACGTCGCCACCCAGATTTTCCGCGCGCTGCTTGAAAACGCCGCGTCGTTCTACGGCGCGCAGATGAGCGCGATGGACAACGCCACCCGCAATGCTGGCGACATGATCAAGAAGCAGACGCTCACCTATAACCGCACCCGCCAGGCGATGATCACCAAGGAACTGATCGAGATCATCTCCGGCGCCGAGGCGCTGTAACCGCACAAGAAGATCGTACGAGGAACCATCATGGCCAAAGCCCCGCAGCCCGCCACCAACCAGACCGGCAAGATCACCCAGGTGATCGGCGCGGTCGTCGACGTGCAGTTCGAGGGCGCGTTGCCGGCGATCCTGAACGCGCTGGAAACCAAGAATGGCGGCAACCGGCTGGTGCTCGAAGTTGCCCAGCATCTCGGCGAATCGACGGTGCGCACCATCGCGATGGACACCTCGGAAGGCCTGGTGCGCGGCCAGAACGTCGTCGACACCGGCCAGCCGATCGCGGTGCCGGTCGGCCCCGGCACGCTCGGCCGCATCATGAACGTGATCGGTGAGCCGGTCGACGAAGCAGGCCCGGTCAAGTTCACCGAACGCCGCGCGATCCACCAGGAAACGCCGGCCTATACCGAGCAGTCGACCGAGGCGGAAATTCTGGTGACCGGCATCAAGGTGGTCGACCTGCTGGCGCCTTACGCCAAGGGCGGCAAGGTCGGCCTGTTCGGCGGCGCCGGCGTCGGCAAGACCGTACTCATTCAGGAACTGATCAACAACGTCGCCAAAGCGCACGGCGGTTATTCGGTGTTCGCCGGCGTCGGCGAGCGCACCCGCGAAGGTAACGACCTCTATCACGAGATGATCGAATCCGGCGTCAACAAGGACCCGAAGAAGAACAACGGCTCGACCGCGGGCTCGAAGTGCGCGCTGGTGTACGGCCAGATGAACGAGCCGCCCGGGGCCCGCGCGCGCGTCGGCCTCACCGGGCTGACCGTGGCCGAGCATTTCCGCGACCAGGGCCAGGACGTGCTGTTCTTCGTCGACAACATCTTCCGCTTCACCCAGGCCTGCTCGGAAGTGTCCGCGCTGCTCGGCCGTATTCCTTCGGCGGTGGGCTATCAGCCGACGCTCGCCACCGACATGGGCGCGCTGCAGGAGCGCATCACCACCACCACCAAGGGTTCCATCACCTCGGTGCAGGCGATCTACGTACCGGCCGACGATCTGAC
>JBPCQM010000273.1:0-11085 GCA_050998115.1 Pseudolabrys sp.
CCAATGATTGCCTTGTGGTGGTGCCAGACAGCAAACCTTCTTCTGTTTTCCGTCGCGAGGGGTTTTGCTCCGCTTTCTCCACGCCCCCCCCGCAGCCGGATCACGGCGTCACGACCGTGTTCATCACGCTGTCCAACACCAAGATTGAACTACTGGAGCCGCTTGGCACTGAATCGCCGATAGCGAAATTCCTCGAACGCAATCCCGAGGGCGGCATCCATCACATCTGCTACGAGGTCGACGATATTCGTGCAGCGCGCGACCGCTTGACCGCGCAAGGCGCGCGGGTGCTCGGCAGCGGCGAGCCGAAAATCGGCGCGCACGGCAAGCCGGTGCTATTTCTTCACCCAAAGGATTTTAACGGTACGTTGGTTGAGCTTGAGCAGGTTTGAACGGTGCAAATTTCCACCGTCGTCGCAATCTATTTCCTGATCTGGTGGGTGACGCTGTTTGCCGTGCTGCCATTCGGCGTGAAGAGCCAGCACGAGGATGGCGAGTTCGCCGAGGGTACCGACCCCGGCGCGCCGGTGATGGCGCACGTATGGGCGAAGCTGATGTGGACGACCATCCTCGCTACCGTGATTTTTTGCGTGCTGTTTGTGGCTTACCGTTTCCGGCTGATCAATTTCGACGCGGTGTTGAGTTGGGTTAATCTGCCGCGCTGAGAAAAAACAGCAGGGCTCTCCCCCGCTCCGTGCATCCAGTGTCCGCTGGTTCCAGGTCACCTGCCGGCTTGGGTTCCGATGACGATCGGTGCGGTCAGCTTGACCGGACCGCCGAGCGCAGCCTCACGCTGTTCGAGCGTGACGTGGGCGAAGGCGGCGGTGGTTGAAAAAAAGAGAAAGCGTCACAGCCCGAATACAATTGCGAAGATGTGGCATCGAAAGAACCCTTGGATATGTGAATCGATTTGGTGGAAAGCTCGATCACGCAAATCGCGGAGGGCCTCGCGCCAGGTATTGAAAGTGGATGAATAGTGCCGCAGGGGCAACCGACAACAGGCCGGGCAGGCGCTCGCCATTCAATTCGGGCAGAGCGACTTGCGAGATTTATTGTGGAACATTGGCCGCAAACGCGACACTGCACAGAACGCAAAGGTCGCAGCGGGTCGCAGGTGCGCCGGGCGGCGCCGGACTTCCGGCGTCGGCATGCAGCGCGATGCTGTGACAAATGACGGTGGCCGGATCGAATGTCGCACGCGCGCCCGCGGGCGGAGCTGCGAACCCTGCTGCGATCACTTGCAGCGCGACCATAATCGCGGCCCTGACCGTGATTTGTTTCAATGCCGCGTGCATCGGTTGCGATATCCCAATCGTCAATGCGGACCGCAGCCGATTATTCCATTGCATTTTGCCGGGTCTATCTGGGTGCACCTCTTGTATTTTTGCCGCCGATCCGGCTTCACTCGGTTTCGTTTTTTCACCGATTCCGCCGGTGCCACCTATGCGCCTGTCCCGCTATTTTCTGCCGATTTTGCGCGAGCCGCCGCGCGAGGCCGAAATCGTCTCGCACCGGCTGATGCTGCGTGCCGGCATGATGCGTCAGGAGGCCGCGGGCATTTACGCTTTTCTACCGCTGGGTTTGCGGGTGCTAAAAAAAATCGAGCAGATAGTGCGCGAGGAGCAGAATCGCTCCGGCGCCATCGAGATGCTGATGCCGACTATCCAGTCGGCCGATCTTTGGCGGGAGAGCGGGCGTTACGAAGCTTATGGCAAGGAGATGTTGCGCATCCAGGATCGCCACGAGCGCGACATGCTCTACGGGCCGACCAACGAGGAAATGATCACGGAAATCTTCCGCGCCTATGTTCGCTCGTACAAGGATGTACCGCTTAATCTGTATCACATCCAGTGGAAATTCCGCGACGAGGTTCGGCCGCGGTTCGGCCTAATGCGCGGGCGCGAATTTTTGATGAAGGACGCCTATTCGTTCGATCTCGACCGGGCTGGTGCGCGGCATTCCTACAACAAGATGTTCGTCGCGTACCTGCGCACCTTCGCGCGGCTCGGATTGAAATCAATCCCGATGCGGGCGGAGTCCGGCCCGATCGGCGGCGACATGAGTCACGAATTCATCATTCTGGCCGATACCGGCGAGTCTGAAGTGTTTTGCCACAAGGACTATCTCGACTTCGCGGTTCCGCCCGCCAATGTCGATTTCGACAATGTTGCGGGCCTGCAATCGATTGTCGACAAATGGACCTCGCTTTACGCCGCGACGTCCGAGAAGCACGATGCCGCTTCGTTCGGTAAATTGCCGAGCGGCAAGCAGGTCTCGGCGCGCGGCATCGAGGTCGGCCATATTTTCTATTTTGGCACCAAATATTCCGAGCCGATGAAAGCGGTGGTGGCCGGGCCTGACGGCAAAGAGGTCGCGGTGCACATGGGCTCGTACGGCATCGGGCCGTCGCGCCTGGTGGCGGCGATCATCGAAGCCTCGCATGACGAGGCCGGCATCGTATGGCCGGAGCCGGTGGCACCCTTCAAAACGGCAATTCTCAATCTCAAGCAAGGCGACAGCGCGACCGACGGCGCTTGCGAGCAGATCTATCAGGCTTTCGCCACCAAGGGGATCGAGGCGCTCTACGATGACCGCAACGACCGCGCCGGCGCCAAATTCGCCACCGCCGATCTCATCGGCATCCCTTGGCAGGTGGCTGTCGGGCCACGGAGCCTCGCCGAGGGCAAAGTTGAGGTCAAAAGGCGCGCCAGCGGTGAAAAAGAGCTGATGAGCGTCGCGGCGGCCATCGACCGGTTCTCCCGCTGACGCGTCACCACGCCACTTAAAGCGAAAAATCCTGTGCGCGGCCAAGCACTTTCCCGTTGGGCGAAGGCTTGAATTCGACAGAATCGTGTGAAAATCCGCGTTCCGGGAGACCTTATGAACCAGCCGAGCGGCACGCGGGCTTTTTCGCCATTCGAATGGATGTTGTCGCTGCGCTATTTGCGGGCGCGGCGCAAGGAAGGATTCATCTCGGTGATTGCCGGGTTTTCCTTCCTCGGCATCATGCTGGGCGTCGCCACGCTGATCATCGTGATGGCGGTGATGAATGGCTTTCGCAAGGAATTGCTCGACAAAATTCTCGGGCTCAACGGCCACCTGCTGATCCAGCCACTGGAAAAACCGCTGTCGGACTGGGAGGAGGTGGCGGCGCGGATTGCGCAGGTCAACGGCATCCGGCTGGCGGCGCCGATCGTTGAAGGGCAGGCGCTGGCGTCCTCGCCGTTTAATTCCGGCGGCGTGCTGGTGCGCGGCATTCGCCTGATGGATTTGCAAAAGCTGCCGTCGGTTTCCAAGAACATCAAGCAAGGCACGCTCGAGGGTTTCGACGATGCGCAGGGTGTCGCGATCGGGCGGCGGCTGGCCGACCAACTGTCATTGCGATCTGGCGACAACATCACACTGGTGGCGCCGCGCGGCGCGGTTACGCCGATGGGCACGACGCCGCGCATCAAGGTATACAAGGTCGCGGCGGTGTTCGAGATCGGCATGTCGGAATACGATTCGGCGGTCGTCTTCATGCCGCTCAAGGAGGCGCAGGCCTATTTCAACCGCGCCGGCGACGTCACCGCGATCGAGGTTTACACCAACAATCCGGACCGGGTGGATAGTTACCGCAAGCCGGTGACCGATGCCGCACAACGGCCGATCTTCATGATCGACTGGCGCCAGCGTAATGCCACGTTCTTTAACGCGCTGCAGGTTGAGCGCAACGTGATGTTTCTAATCCTGACGCTTATCGTCTTGGTGGCCGCGCTCAATATTGTGTCCGGCCTGATCATGCTGGTGAAAGACAAGGGCTCGGATATCGCGATCCTGCGCACGATGGGCGCAACGCAAAGCTCGATCATGCGGGTATTCCTGATTACCGGCGCCTCGATCGGCGTGGTGGGAACGCTGGTTGGTTTTCTGTTCGGTGTCGTGGTTTGCCTCAATATCGAATCGATCCGGCAATTTCTGTCGTGGCTCACCAATACCGAGTTGTTTTCGCCCGAGCTTTATTTCCTCTCCAAGCTGCCGGCCGACATGGATACCGGCGAGACCGCGGCCGTGGTGGTGATGGCGCTCGCCCTGTCCTTGCTGGCGACGCTGTACCCTTCCTGGCGAGCCGCGCGGCTCGATCCGGTCGAGGCGCTGCGTTATGAATGATGTGATGACCGCGCCTGCGCCTGAGACCGCGCAAGAAGACGAGGAAATTCCCGTCCTGTTTTTGCATCAGGTCGAGCGGCACTACCGCCAAGGCGATGCCACACTCGATATCCTCAGGGGCGCCGAGTTGGCGATCTGGGCCGGGCAGTCGGTTGCATTGGTGGCGCCGTCCGGTGCCGGCAAGTCGACGCTGCTGCACATCGCCGGCATGCTCGAGCATCCCGACCAGGGCGAGGTTTATATCGACGGGCGGCCGACCGCGGGCCTGCCCGATATCGAACGAACGCGAATTCGCCGCGACGAGATCGGCTTTGTCTATCAGTCGCATCATTTGTTGCCAGAATTCACCGCGTTGGAGAACGTGCTCCTGCCGCAGATGATACGCGGCCTGTCGCGCGGCGAGGGCACGGCGCGCGCCGTGGAATTGCTCGGCTACCTCGGGCTCTCCGAACGGCTAACCCACCGGCCGGCAGAACTGTCCGGGGGCGAACAGCAACGGGTGGCGATGGCGCGCGCGGTAGCGAACGCGCCGCGCATTTTGCTGGCCGACGAGCCCACCGGAAATCTCGACCCGCACACCGCCGATCATGTCTTTGCGGCGCTGACCCAGTTGGTGCAGGCTTCGGGCCTCGCCACCATCATCGCCACCCACAACATGGAACTCGCCGGCCGCATGGACCGCCGCGTGACCATTCGCGAAGGTGTGGTGGAGGAACTAGACTACGTATTTGCTCTTAAAATGAGAATTTGCCGATTGACTTAGAACAAAACAAGAACTATGTTCTTTTTCTGTTCTTGGGAGAATTACATGTTCCGCGCAGTGATCCAGGAAGCCGCCGCCCTCACATCGCTGGCCCTGTTCGTCGGCATGATCGTAATCTGGTCGCAGGTCCTGACCAGCATTTAACACGCCCTCGACGAGACGGACTGAGGACA
This sequence comes from Pseudolabrys sp., assembly GCA_050998115.1. Lineage (GTDB taxonomy): Bacteria > Pseudomonadota > Alphaproteobacteria > Rhizobiales > Xanthobacteraceae > Pseudolabrys. The sequence continues at coordinate 5,086 of JBPCQM010000273.1, forward strand.
GCGGGTAAAGCCGCCGATCATGATTGGAGACTCAGTCCGCGCCGTGTTTCCTCACAAGGTTGGTGAGGATTGGGAATGGCCGCGCTCGATTTCGTACATTTGCACGTCCACTCGTCATATTCGCTGCTGGAAGGCGCGCTGCCGATTGCGCGTCTCGCCGAGCTGGCCAAGGCGGACAAGCAGCCGGCGCTGGCGCTGACCGACACCGACAATATGTTCGGCGCGTTGGAATTTTCCGAAAAGCTCGCGGATTCCGGCATTCAGCCGATCATCGGCAGCGCGCTGGCACTCGATTTTGCCGATCAGGAGCAGCGCAATGGCGGGCCCGCGGCGGAGCGGGGCCGCATCGTGCTGCTCGCCGCCAACGAGGCTGGCTACCGCAGGCTGCTCAAGCTCAACTCACGCGCTTTCCTCGAAACACCGTCGAACGAGACGCCACATCTCAAGCTCGAATGGCTCGACGGCGAAACGGACGGCATCATCGCGCTGACTGGCGGCCCGGGCGGGCCGCTCGATCGCGCGATCGCCGCGGGGCAGAGCCATCTTGCCACGTCGCGGCTCGACACGTTGTTGCGGCTGTTCGGCGACCGGCTCTATGTCGAATTACAGCGCCACGGCACCGCGGGCGAGCGCACCGCCGAGCCGGTGTTGGTTGATCTGGCTTATACGAAAAATATTCCGTTGGTCGCCACCAACGAACCGTTCTTTGCCAAGCGCGAAGACTACGAAGCGCATGACGCGCTGATCTGTATCGCCGAAGGCAAGCTGGTCGCGGAAAGTGACCGCCGCCAGCTCACGCCGGAGCACCACTTCAAGACCCGCGCCGAAATGGCCAAGTTGTTTGCCGATCTGCCGGAGGCACTGGCCTCGACCGTCGAGATTGCGCAACGCTGCACGTTCCGCCCGCGCACGCATCAACCGATTTTGCCGCGCTTTTCGGTCGGCGACCACACCGTCGATGAAGCATCGGAGTTGCGCACGCGCGCCGAGAAGGGGCTGGCGCTGCGTATCGCCAACCACGGCCTGGCGGCGGGGCAGAACGAACAAGTTTACCGCGACCGACTTTACTTCGAATTGAAAGTCATCGCCGGCATGAAATATCCCGGCTACTTCCTGATCGTCGCTGATTTCATACAATGGGCGAAAGCGCGGGGCATTCCGGTCGGTCCTGGCCGCGGCTCCGGGGCTGGTTCACTCGTCTCTTATGCGCTCACCATTACCGACCTCGATCCGATGCGCTTCGGCCTGCTGTTCGAACGCTTTCTCAATCCCGAGCGCGTTTCGATGCCCGACTTCGATATCGATTTCTGCCAGGACCGCCGCGACGAGGTGATCCGCTACGTGCAGGAACGCTACGGCCGCGACCAGGTCGCGCAGATCATCACCTTCGGCACGCTGCAGGCGCGGGGCGTGTTGCGCGACGTCGGGCGTGTGCTGCAAATGCCGTACGGGCAGGTCGATAAATTGTGCAAATTGGTTCCGCAAAATCCGGCCAATCCGGTGACCCTGGCGCGCGCCATCGAGGACGAGCCGCGGCTGCAGGCGGAGGCCGGGCGCGATCCAGTGGTCAAACGCGCCTTCGACATCGCCCGGAAGCTGGAGGGTCTCAACCGCCACGCCTCGACCCATGCCGCCGGCATCGTGATCGGTGACCGGCCATTGTCCGACCTGGTGCCGCTTTATCGCGATCCGAAATCCGACACGCCGGTCACCCAGTTTAACATGAAGTGGGTAGAGCAGGCGGGGCTGGTGAAATTCGACTTCCTCGGCTTGAAAACACTGACCGTGTTGGAAACCGCGGTCCAACTGGTTCACCGGCGCGGCATCGAGATCGATCTTGCTGCGATCCGGCTCGACGACAAGAAATCTTACGAGTTGTTGTCGCGCGCCGAGGCAGTCGGGATATTCCAATTGGAAAGTCAGGGCATGCGCCGCGCGCTGCTCGACATGCGGCCCGACCGTTTCGAGGACATTATCGCACTGGTCGCGCTGTACCGGCCCGGTCCGATGGCGAACATCCCGACCTACTGCGCCCGCAAGCACGAGATGGAGAAGCCCGACTATATCCATCCTAAGCTCGAACCGATCTTGCGCGAAACCTTCGGCGTCATCGTCTATCAGGAGCAGGTGATGCAGGCCGCGCAGATTCTGGCCGGCTTCACGCTCGGCCAGGCCGACCTGCTGCGCCGCGCGATGGGCAAGAAAATCCGCAGCGAAATGCGCGCGCAGCGTAACGATTTCGTGGAGGGTGCGGTCAAGAACGGTATTGAGCGCAGCCAAGCCGATGCGATTTTCGATCTACTTGAGCGTTTTGCCGAATATGGCTTCAACAAGAGCCATGCGGCGGCTTACGCGTTGGTGGCCTACCAGACCGCCTACATGAAGGCTAACTATCCGGTCGAATTTCTTGCCGCAACCATGACGCTCGATCGCGGCAATACCGACAAGCTGGCAGAATTTCGCGCCGAGGCGGAACGGCTTGGCATTCGCGTCAACCCGCCTTCGATCAATCGCTCCGGTGTGGAGTTTGAGGTCGACGGCAACACGATCATTTACGCATTGGCGGCGCTCAAGGGCGTAGGCGCGCAGGCGGTCGAGATGATCGTCAGCGTGCGCAAAAGCGGCAAATTCACCGATCTAGCGGATTTCGCCTCGCGTGTTAATCCGCGTGCCGTCAACAAACGAGTGCTGGAGAGCCTGGCGGCGGCCGGCGCGTTCGACGAGTTCGAGAAAAATCGGGCACGGGTATTCGCCGCCGCCGACGCTATGATGTCACGCGCCCAACGTAGTCACGAAACGCAAGCCGTCGGCCAGAGCGAATTGTTCGGCGGCGGACCGGTACGCGAGCAGATGTCGCTGCCAACGATCGAAGCCTGGCTGCCGGCCGAACGGCTGCGTCGCGAATACGAAGCGGTTGGGTTTTTTCTCACCGGCCATCCGCTCGACGATTACGCGCCAACGCTCAAGAAGATGAAAGTGCAAAGCTGGCTGGAATTTTGCGAATCCGTGAAGGGGGGTGCGACCGCCGGGAGAGTTGCTGCGACCGTGGTGTCGCGCGCTGAGCGGCGCACCAAGACCGGCAACAAGATGGGCATAATCGGCCTGTCGGACCCGACCGGACATTACGAGGCGGTGATCTTCTCCGAAGGGTTGGCGGAATATCGCGACACGCTGGAGCCCGGCGCCAACCTGATGCTGTTTCTGAGCGGCGAGTTCCAGGGCGACGAGGTGCGCGCCCGCATCCAGTCGGCGCAGGCACTCGATGATGCCTCGGCCAAACTGCCGACTAGCCTGCGCATTCATCTCAAGGACGGCGCGCCACTGGATAGCCTGCAAAAGCGCCTGGAACCGCGCGGCGAGGGCGAGGTGACGCTCGTGCTGCAACTGCTCGACGGCGGCGAGGCCGAAATCAGGCTGCCGGGCCGCTTCAAGGTTTCGCCGCGGATCGCCGGTGCGATCAAGGCGGTGCCCGGTGTCGTCCATGTCGAGGCTGTCTAACGCCGTTGACCGGAACCGCTGATTAAGAGTCAGCTGCTTTTCCAACGGAGCTATGCGCGCCTTGCATCCGCAAAACTGCACCTATATACACCCGACATCACTCACGCGGACCTTTGGTTTTCGGCCCCGACAATGGGTCAGAAACCGTCCGGTGGTCTGACCTCAGGCCTCTCACGTCCGCGGCGGATCAACCGGAGAATTTCTAATGACTATTCCTGACTTCAGCATGCGTCAGCTTTTGGAAGCTGGCGTGCATTTCGGCCACCAATCCCACCGCTGGAACCCGAAGATGGGTAGTTACATCTTCGGCACCCGCAACAATATTCACATCGTCGATCTCGCCCAGACCGTGCCGATGCTGCATCGCGCGCTGCAGGCGGTGAGCGATACCGTGGCGAAGGGCGGCCGCATTTTGTTTGTTGGCACCAAGCGCCAAGCGCAGGATGCCATCGCCGACGCGGCCAAGCGCTCGGCGCAATATTACGTCAATTCGCGCTGGCTTGGCGGTACGCTGACCAACTGGAAAACGATTTCCGGCTCTATCTCGCGGCTGCGCAAGCTCGATGAGATGCTCAATTCCGGCGAGTCCGGCGGCTACACAAAGAAAGAGCGGCTGACCATGCAGCGCGAGCGCGACAAGCTCGACCGCGCGCTCGGCGGCATCAAGGACATGGGCGGCGTGCCGGACCTGTTGTTCGTCATCGATACCAACAAGGAAGACATCGCGATCAAGGAAGCGCGCCGACTCAATATTCCGGTCGCCGCCGTGGTCGACACCAATTCCGATCCGGCCGGCATCACCTACATCGTGCCGGGCAATGACGACGCCAGCCGGGCTGTCTCGCTCTATTGCGACCTGATCGCCAAGGCGGCGATCGACGGAATTTCCCGCGCGCAAGGCGAAGCCGGCGTCGATCTCGGTGCTTCGGAAAAGCCGGTGGTTGAAAGCGTGCCGACCGCGCCCGCGGTTGCCGATCTCGGCTTCGAGCAGTTGCCGGGGCCGCGCGGCGTCGCCGACGATCTCAAGAAATTGCCGGGCGTCTCGCCAGCGATCGAGAAGCAACTCAACGATCTCGGCCTCTTCCACTTCACGCAAGTGGCCGCGCTCAATGAAAAGGCCGCGCACAATATCGGCGAAGAAGTCGGTCTGCCCGGCCGCGTCGGTGGCTGGATCGCCAAGGCCAAGGAGTTGACGGCGGAATAATCATCCGCCACTCGGCCGTAAGCCGGACGTCAATGTTCGAAGGAAAATAGCATGGCAGAAATTACCGCCCAGATGGTCAAGGAGCTGCGTGAGACGAGCGGCGCGGGCATGATGGATTGCAAGTCGGCGCTAGTCGAGACCAAGGGCGACCTCACTGCCGCGCAGGATTGGTTGCGCAAGAAGGGCCTTTCCAAGGCCGCCAAGAAAGCCGGCCGCGTCGCCGCCGAAGGCCTGATCGGCATCAGCATCAAAGGAACCAGGGGCGTCGTCGTTGAAGTCAATTCGGAAACCGACTTCGTCGCGCGTAACGAGCTGTTTCAGGGGCTCGTCAAGATGATTGCCGATGTCGCACAGTCGGCCGGCACCGATGTGGAGAAGATCAAGGCGGCAAAGGCCGGCTCGATCACCGTCGCCGGGGCGATCAACGACACCATCGCCAAGGTCGGCGAGAATATGACACTGCGCCGTGCCCATGCGCTGTCGGTCAGCAAAGGCGTGATCGGCAGTTATGTGCATTCCTCGGTTAGCGACGGGCTCGGCCGCATCGGCGTGCTGGTCGCCTTGGAATCCACCGGCAAGGCTGACGAGCTGGCGGCGCTCGGCCGGCTGGTCGCCATGCACATCGCGGCGTCGAACCCGCAGGCAATTGATGCCACGAGCCTCGATCCCGCGATCGTCGCGCGCGAGAAAGACGTGCTTGCCGATAAATTCAAGCAGCAGGGCAAGCCGGCCAATGTGATCGACAAGATCGTCGAATCCGGTCTCAAGACTTTCTACAAGGAAGCTACCTTGCTGGAGCAGGTTTATGTGCATGACGACAAGAAAAACGTCGCGCAGGCGCTCCAGGAAGCCGAAACCAAGGTAGGCGCGCCTGTGAAGGTCATCGGCTTTGTGCGCTATGGTTTGGGCGAGGGAATCGAAAAGCAGGAAACCGATTTCGCTGCTGAAGTGGCGGCCGCCGCCAAGGGCTAATAGCTGCCATCGATTGCAAGGTGTGCAGCGTTCATGCGTGGAATGATCTGCAAGGGGATCGTGGACCATGGCTGAACCCGCCTACCGGCGAGTGATCGTCAAGATTTCCGGCGAGGCGCTCAGCGCCAACGGCGTCAGCATCGATCAAAAAACCGTCGAACGGATTGCCGACGATCTGGTCGGCGCGACCAAAGTCGGAGTCGAACTTGGTGTCGTGGTCGGCGGTGGCAATATCTTCCGCGGCGTTGAGGTGTCCGAACGCGGTGTGCCGCGCCCGGTCGGCGACACCATGGGCATGCTGGCGACGGTGATGAACTGCCTGGTGC
>JBPCQM010000011.1:0-3194 GCA_050998115.1 Pseudolabrys sp.
ATGGCGGGCTTTTGTGGTGGTTGCGGGGGCAGGATTTGAACCTGCGACCTTCAGGTTATGAGCCTGACGAGCTACCGGGCTGCTCCATCCCGCGTCAATGGTGCGACGGTTATCTAGGCGCAGCGGACGCGGAACGCAATCTCTTTCTAATGCTTTAATCCTGTTTGCCTTTGCCAAACCGGATGCGACAACCCGGCCGCGCCGATCGCGTGCAATGCCTTCCCTGCTGATTGGCGCTTACCGCGTTCAGCCGCATTGGACCGCGCCGAGCGGATGGCGAGGGCGGGAGCGCGGGCGAGTTATTGGCGAGGCAAAATGATTGCCGGCTCTTTCCGCCGGTTTCCGAACCATTCCGCCTGAAGGTTCGCGCGCGGCCGAGAGCATATTGCCTGTCAATCGGATCAGGGCCTGACTGATCCGCAGGCAAAAACATGAAAACACATCTCACCGAACGCATCGTCAAGGCGGCACAGCCGGTGGCTGGGCCAGATCTGCTCATCCGCGACGACGAAGTGACCGGCTTCGGCCTTTGCGTCTATGCGTCCGGCGCGAAGGCATTCTTTCTCGATTTCCGTGTGGCGGGTCGCAAGCGTTACATCACGATCGGCTCCTGGCCGGACTGGTCGGTCGTCGCCGCGCGCGAGGAAGCGAAGGTGCTCAAGCGTCGGATCGATCAAGGCGGCGATCCTCTCGCTCAGCGTCAGGAAATCCGCGGGGCGGCCACTGTTCGAGACTTGATCGACCGCTACATCGAAGAGCACACCGCAAAGCTTGCGGCCAGAAACGCTGCCGATCAGAAGTCGATGCTTCGCAAGTTCGTCGAGCCGGAATCGTGTTCAGCGGCCAGCCGGCAAACAACAGCACGATCTCGGTCGGCGGGCAGGCCTGGACATTCGTGACGGGCACGCCGAGCGGCAACCAGAGCAAGATCGGCACGAACCTGCTCGAAACGCTTTCCAGCGCCGTCATCGGCCTGAATGCGAGCGCGGTTGCGGCCTTCTCCGCGCAAACCTACACGCTCAATCTCGCCGGCGACACGATCCTGATCACGTCCGATACGGTGGGCACCGGCGGCAACAGCGTGGCGCTCGCCGCCTCGACATCGCCCGACTCGAAGGCAACCGCCTCCGGCAGCACGCTTGCCGGCGGCTCCGCCACCGGGCCTTACAATCACGTCTTCACCTCCGGCCTGCTCACGCTTCCGTCAGCCGCGATCGAAATCGGCATGCCCGACGCGCCGAGCTACGGCATGAATTTCGGCGCGATGGCGGACAAGCTGACCGTTCAATTGCAGCGTTCAGGCCTGCTCAACGGGACCGTCAGTGTGATCGCGCAGGGCGAGACGCGCGGCGGCTCTTCGGGCGCGGGTTCTCCGACGGAACAGATGATCGAGCGCTTCACCCAGTTCACCGGTCAAATCCGGCGCGATGGCGTTCCGCTCGGAAACGTCGTGTCGGGTAATTTCAGCTACGGGAACGGCCTCGACAAGGTCGAGGTCATCCGGCCTGACGGCCGCATAGCAGGGGCCGATCCCGCAATGCTGGCGGCCACCGGACAGGTCGGCATCCGCTTCGCGGACACGACGCTCCTTGATCTCGCTGTGGCCGGAACAGCGATCGAGTTGATCTTCGAGTGGTCGATCGCGTCCGGCAAGCTGCTCCGCTTCACCGTGCACAACGTCTATTTGCCGAAGCCGAAGCTCCCGATCACCGGACCGGCAGGCGTGCAGGCGACCTTTGATTGGCAGGCGTCGGAACATCCCACGCTCGCCAGGACATGCACGGCCACTCTGGTGAACGACGTTTCCGCCTACTGACCGGCCGCTCGGCCAAACACTTTTCCAGAAAAGAGGTAGAGAATGCTCAAGCTCGCTTTGCCGCAGCGTGAACCCTATTGGCTCGATCTCGTTCCAGGCGTTCGGATCAAGGTTCGCCCCGTCACCGTCGCCGCGATCATCGCCGCACGGCAGGCCGCCGCCGACGCGATGAAGACGCCGGAAGGCGACGAAATCTTCGTCGGCAGCGCAGCCTTTACGCGCAGCATCGCGCGATGGGGAATTCTCGAATGGGAGGGCGTCGGCGACGCCGACGGCGCGCCGGTCATGCCCACGACCGAAAATATCGATGCGCTGCTTGAGCTTTGGCAAGCCCTCGACGCCGTGGACCGGCTCTATGTCGCGCCCGCGCTGATCGGCGCCCAGGAAAAAAACGCATCCTCGCTCTCGCCGAATGGCACTTCGGCGGGGGCGAAGGCTACTGCGCCGCGTGCCCGGAAACATGCGCGGGCTGCCCGTACCTAGAACACGCGCTGCAAACCGAGGACGGCCAAGCCGCATGGGAAGTCTTTCGCCGCTCGGCCGGTCAGGTGCGCGCCGTCATGGGCGGCGTCTACGGCCTCGACTTCGGCGCGGTCCTGCTGCTCGCGGACGCCATGGGCGCCCTCAATTCAATCCTTGTTGACGCGCTCCCCGAGATCGAACGGCTCGTCGTCCGCGCCTATGCCAGGGAAAGTGACCCTTGACCGACCGCAACGTCTCGATCCGCATCGGCGTCACCGGAAAGGATGACGTAAGGCGCGTATTCGATGAAGTCGGCAAGGCCGGTCAGGACGCGTTTAACAAGACCGCCGCGTCGATGGACGCCGCGGGCGCGGCGACGGATCGCGAGACACAGCGCCTTCAACGTCTCGCCCAGGCCGCGCGGCAGGCGGCAAGCACCGATGACGCGCAGCGCAAGTTCAACGCCTTCATGGGCGTCGGCCCGTCGGGCGCGGGCTCCGCCCGCGAATCCGCGAAGGTGTTCGAAGAAGCGGCGAAGGCCACCGAAGACCTCGAAGCGCGCACCAAGGCGCTGCGCGCGCAGATCGATCCCTTGGGCGCCGCGCAGGCGAAGCTCAATGCCGAGATCGCCGAGGCGAATGCGCTCTTCAGGGCGGGTGCGATTTCGGCGCAGGAACAGTCTGCGGCACATCAGCTCGCGCGAACCCGTTTCGACGCCACGGCGAAAGCGCTCAAGGGAGTTGGCGACGGCTCGCGGCTCGCGAGCTATCAGGTCGTCAATCTCGGATACCAGTTGAACGATGTGGTAGTCGGCCTCGCCAGCGGACAGCGGCCGCTCACCGTCCTGATGCAGCAAGGCACCCAGATCGCGCAGGTGTTCGCCGGGTCCGGCATGGGCGTCGGCGGCGTCCTCAAG
>JBPCQM010000124.1:0-5487 GCA_050998115.1 Pseudolabrys sp.
ATGGAATTCGATGCCCTCTTCCGACAGGTCTTTAGCTTCCTTGGGCGAGGCCTCGCCGTAGATCGAGCGGTGCTCGATCTCACCGTAGTGCATCTTGCGGGCCTGCTCAGGAAATTTGGCGCCTACATTGTCGGCGTTCGTGGTCAAATGTTCACGAACTTCCCGAAGCTTCTGGCGGAATTCCTGCTCGGCTGGCGAGATCATCGCGACCGGCGTTTTTTCCGGAGCAGGCGCCGGAGCCTCAGGCCGCGCTTGTTCGCGCTTGCCGGCGCTGGCAAGCCGCGGCGCCATGATCGCCTTGCCGACTTTGGCGGAGCCGCAGACCGGGCAGGACACCAGCCGCCGCTTGGCCTGCTTGTCGTAAGCCGCGGAATCCGCAAACCAGCTTTCGAACGAATGACCGCGCTCGCAGGCGAGGGTATAACAGATCATACCTGTTTTTCCTGGCCCCGCACCACGTGGAGATAGGCCGGCTCCTTGAGCGGCTCGGCAACCTCGAAACGGCGGCCATGCTGCAGCGAGGGGATGCGCGAGCGCGCCGTGACGACTTGCGCGAGGTCGATGTCGGCGATCACCACGTCGGGCTCGATGCCGCCTTCGGCCAGCACACGGCCCCACGGATCGATGATCAGCGAATGGCCGTAAGTCTCGCGGCCGCTCTCATGCTTGCCGCCTTGCGCGGCGGCGAACACGAAGCAGCCGTTCTCGATGGCGCGGGCGCGGTTGAGGACGTGCCAATGCGCTTCACCGGTCTGCCGGGTGAAGGCGGACGGTATCGCCACCATAGTGGCGCCGGCTTCCGCCAGCGCGCCGTAGAGCGCCGGAAAGCGCAGGTCGTAGCAGACGGTGAGGCCGAGCCGGCCCCACGGCAGGTCAGCCAGCACTGCCCGCTCACCCGGCCGGTAGTTGCGCGACTCGCGATAGCTCTCGCCATTGGCTAGGTCGACGTCGAACATATGAATCTTGTCGTAGCGCGCGATAATTTCGCCGCGCGGATCAATCAGCAGTGAGCGGTTGGCCGCCTTGTCCGGCGCCAGCTTTATCGCGAGTGAGCCAATGTGAATGTATAGTTCGAGCTTGCGCGCTAGATCGCGCAGCGTCGCCAGCGTCACGTCGGCGTCCTCGTCGACGATATTGGCGAACAGCCGCTCGCGCTTGACCTCCATGATGTTGGTCATTTCAGGAGTCAGCACGTAATCGGCGCCGGCGACTTTAGCTTGGCCGATCAGGCGCACCGCCGTGTCGAGATTGCCCGCCGGGTCGAGGCCCGAGCGGGTCTGGATCATCGCCGCCTTGAAGGCCGGTGACTTGTCCGCGGTCATTTCGATTGTTCCGTTCCGGTCAGCAAGGCGTCGAGCTTGCCGGCGCGCTCCAGCGCCTGCAGGTCGTCGTTGCCGCCGACATGCACCGCGCCGACGAAAATCTGCGGCACGGTCATGCGGCCTTTGGCACGCTGGATCATCTGCTCGCGGCGCTCCATGTCGGCTCCGACGTCGATCTCATTATACGCCGCGCCCTTGTGCTTCAGGAGGGCTTTGGCGGCATGGCAATAAGGGCAAAATCGGGTGGTATAGATTTCGACTTGGGGCATCGGCAATCTTGGCAGCCTGTTCCGCGAATGGCCTGTTTATATGGGCGCGCGGCCTGAAGCCACAACCCGGGCAAAAACCAGAACATCGACGTGGGCGGCGCCGGCCCGCAACAGAGCCCGCGCGCAGGTGTCGCAAGTCGCTCCCGAGGTGAGCACGTCGTCGATCAAGATCACCCGCCGGCCGGTGACGGAACTCTTGGCCTCGGCACCGACCCGGAAGGCGCCCTGCACATTTTCGGCGCGTTCTGACTTCGACAGCCCAACCTGCTGCGCTGTCGCCCGCACGCGCCTGAGCGCGCCGTGCAGCACCGGCACTTTGCTCGTCGCCGAGATTGCCTCGGCCAGCGCGGCGGATTGGTTGAAGCGCCGAGCCCACAGCCGCCGCCAATGCAGCGGCACGGGAATGAGAGCGTCGGCGCCGTCCAGCAATTCGCGGCCGGCCCGCGCCATCCAGCTCCCCATTAGCGGCGACAGATCAAGCCGGTCGCTGTATTTCAACGCATGCACCAGTGCGCGGGCGATGTCATCGTAGCGCACCGCGGCACGCGCGCGGTCGTAAGCCGGCGGATCGGCGATCGCTTCCATCGACAGCAGGCCTGGGCCGGGATCGTAAGTGAAGGGGATGCCGAGCCGCGCGCAAAACGGCGGCTCAATCATCGACAGCTTCGACCAGCATACCGGGCAAAGCCCGACGCCATCGCCGAGCGGCTCCCGACAGGACGGGCAAAGCGGCGGCAGCGCGAGATCGAGCGCCATCCGGGCCGTGGAGGCGAACACGCCCCGTGCTTTCAGGAAGCGCGTGGTGATGCCGATTTTGCCGGTAGACTGCAGCTCGGTCATGCTCGAAACTTAACAGATGAATTCGGGCCCTACCATATTCGACCGGACGCTGCTGCGCGCGCGCATTCGGCGCGCGATGGCGCTCGGTCCGGCGACCTTCCTGCTCGACCGCGTCACCGCCGATCTGGTCGAGCGGCTGTCGGCGGTATTGCGGCAGTTCGAACGAGCCGCCGACATCGGTACGCCGGCCGATGCGTTGCGCCGCGCGCTGACGGCGACCGGCAAGGTTGAGCCGGTCGTGGCCGTCAATATTCCCGACGACGAGGCGCTGAATCTGGCGCCGGCCTCGTTCGACCTGGTGGTTTCGGCGCTGGCGCTGCAATTCGTCAACGATTTGCCCGGCGTGTTCGCGCAGATCCGCCGCGCGCTCCGGCCGGACGGGCTGTTGCTCGCCGCGCTCGCCGGCGGCGAAACGCTCACCGAGCTACGGCAGGCCTTCGCCGCCGCGGAGAGCGAGATCGAAGGCGGGTTGTCGCCGCGGGTGGCGCCGTTCGCCGATTTGCGCGATCTCGGCGGCCTGCTGCAGCGCGCTGGCTTCGCGCTGCCGGTGATCGACAGCGAACGCGTGACGGTGCGCTATGACAACGTGTTTGCCTTGATGGCGGATTTGCGCCGAATGGGCGCGACAAATGTCCTGGCCGAACGCCGCCGCGTGCCGCTCAGGAGCGCGACCCTGCAGCGAATGGTTGAAATTTACGCCGGGCGATTTTCAGATTCTGATGGGCGGGTGCGCGCGACCTTCGAGATCATTTGGCTGTCAGGCTGGGCGCCGCATGAGGGCCAGCAGCAGCCGCTCAAGCCGGGTTCGGCAAAAAGGCGGCTCGCCGATGCGCTGGGAGCGGAGGAAATCCCGGCGGGAGAGAGGACCGGCCCGAAGAACTAACCGAGCGCGTTGGCGATTGTCGTCCACATCGTCTTGACGTTGACGCCAAGCGTGCCGACCACGCCGATGATAGCGCCCGCGATCCCGGCGGTGATCAACGAATATTCAATCGCGGTGGCGCCGGTTTCATCGGCAAGGAAGCGTCGAACCAGGGTTACGGAGAGCTTCACGGAAATTTTCTGCATCGGCCAATCCTGTTCGAGCTTCACAGCAGCGCCATCAAATGTGCGACCAAGGGTTCGTCCGCCGCCGGCATCTTGTATTCCCGCAAGCGGTTCGGTTTTACCCAGGCGAGCTTCTGGCCTTCCTGCGGGCGCACCGTTCCTTCCCATCGCCGGCAAACATAAAGCGGCATCAACAAATGGAAGTTCGGGTAGGCATGACTTGCGAATGTCAACGGCGCCAGACATGGTTCGCTCACAACAATATCCAGTTCTTCCTTCAACTCCCGAATCAGTGTTTGTTCCGGCCGTTCGTTTGCTTCGACCTTGCCGCCGGGGAATTCCCAGAGACCCGCCATCATCTTTCCGCCTGGACGCTCGGCAATCAGCACGCGACCGTCGGCATCGATGAGGGCGCAGGCGACAACAAGAACGATTTCGACGCTCACGGCCCTTCTTTCTCGACGATAGGCAAGCGATGGTAAAGAGGCGTTCAACGGCATAAAGAGCGCATCAACAATCGCCGCGACGGTTAACTGGGCGTTAGGAGCGATAGTCACCGTTGATGGCGATGTATTCCTTGGTCAGGTCGCAGGTGAGAACGCGGTCACGGCCCTTGCCAAGGCCGAGCGCGACTTTCAGACTGATCTCGGGCTTGCGCATGACCGCGGAAACCGCCGCCTCATCGTAGCCGGAGTCGCGGGCGCCCTTGTGCGCCACGCGAATGCCGCCAAACCAGATCGACAATTTATCGCGGTCGGCCGGCTCGCCGGCCTTGCCGACCGCCATGACGACGCGGCCCCAATTGGCGTCTTCGCCCGCGATCGCAGTTTTCACCAGCGGCGAGTTGGCGATCGACATCGCAATGCGGCGCGCCGATTGCTTGGATTTCGCGCCCTCGACGACAATTTCCAGCAGTTTTCGCGCGCCTTCGCCGTCGCGCGCGATTTGCTCGGACAGGTCGGCCAGCACTTTGGTCAACGCGCGGCGGAAATTCTTCAGCCGCCGGTCTGCGGCGTGCGCTATGCGCGACGCGCCTTTAGCCTTGCCGGTCGCGAACATCATCAAGGTATCCGAGGTCGAGGTGTCGCCGTCGACCGTCACGGCGTTAAAGGTGTCAACGACGGCCTCCGACAGCAGCGTACGCAGCGCCGGCGCGGAGATTGCCGCGTCGGTGAACACGAAGGCCAGCATGGTCGCCATGTCCGGCGCGATCATGCCGGCGCCTTTGGCGATGCCGCTGATCGTCACGCTGGCATTGCCGATTTTGACGCGCGCGGTCGCCACTTTGGCAAACGTGTCGGTGGTCATGATGGCGCGCGCGGCCGCGAGGAAGCCGTCCGGCCGGGCCTGCGAATGCAGTCCCACCATCACTGGAGCAAATTTTCTGGCGTCGAGCGGCTCGCCGATCACGCCGGTGGAAGCTAAAAAGATCTCGGTCGGCTTGCAGCCCGCCGCCTTCGCGGTGATCGCCGCCGTCAACTTGGTGGCTTGGCGGCCGCTCTTGCCGGTGAAGGCATTGGCGTTGCCGGAATTGACCACCAAAGCGCGGGCCTTGCCGGTTTTGATATGAGCGCGGCACCACTCGACCGGCGCGGATGGGCATTTCGAGCGTGTAAACACCCCGGCTGCTGTGGTGCCTTTGTCAAATAACGCGAGCAGCACGTCGGTGCGGTCCGCATAGCGGATGCCGGCTTGCGCGGTGGCGAGGCGCACGCCGTCGACCGGCGGCATGTCGGGAACGCTGATCGGGGCGAGGGGAGAAACGGCGGCTGTCATGTGTTCACCTTGGAAGTGAAGCGACAATAGAGACGACAATGGCCGGAACCAAGTCCCGGCCATCACGATAGTTCTTGATAAGAGCGATCGGTCTTACTTCTTCGCCGGCTCGGCAGGCGTTGTCGCGTCCGCCGGCTTATCGAACCGCTCGACCGTGGCGCTGGCGCGCAGCTTGGTCACCAGCTCGGCCTGCGCCTTGCGCACCACAAAGGTTTCGATCTGCGGCTTGACCT
>JBPCQM010000067.1:0-17292 GCA_050998115.1 Pseudolabrys sp.
TGCATTTATTCGCAGAACTTACAGGGAGGGAAGTCCTTGCTGTAAACCGGCTGCTGCAAAAACTTCTCCTTGCCGTAGGTCCAGAACTGGCTGACGTTCGGATAGGTTTTGATCACGGTGTTCCAGAGCTCGTCCTTGTCGTAGCCGAACATCTTCTTCTTCTCGACTTTCTTGATGTAGATGTTCTGGACAGGGTTGCGCATCTCGTCCATCGACAGCGGGCCGCGCACGGAATCAAGCTTGATGCTCACCATGGTCTTGATGAAGTCTTCCGGACCCGGCCATTTGCCGCCTGATTTCTTGATGGTCTCGTCGATCCATTCGGCGGTGGTGTAGTCGTTCTCCGAATAATACGAGGGCACCTTGTTGTATTTGGCGCGATAGGCCTTGACGAAGGCTTCGTTCTTTGGCGTCTGCAGCGCCGCGCTGTAATGCAATGCCGATGTGTCGCCGATCACTTCGTCGGTCATGAACGGCAGCGCGAACTCGTCATAGCTGGTGCCGCCGCCGATGATCGGCTTCTTGTTGCCGGCGCCGCGCAATTGCTTGGGAAATTGCAGCGACATCGGGCCGACCATCAGCGTGAAGATGGCGTCGGCGTCGGCCTTCATGGTCGGGATGTAAGGCCCGAAATCCTTGGTGCCGAGCGGCGGCCAGATTTTCTGTATGATTTTCCCGCCGCAGTCCTCGAACGCCTTCTGGAAGCCGCCGACCACCTCGTAGCCGAATGCGTAGTCGGCGCCGATGACTACAATCTTTTTGTAGCCTTGGTCGCAGGCCCACTGGCCCAGCGGATGATTAGGTTGCGAGCTCGACCAGCCGGTGCGGATAAAATACGGATATTTGTCGAGCTGGCGCTGGGTCAGGTCATCCGCAGCTGCGACGGTGGCGATGTAAACCGTCTTTACTTCGGTGCTGACCGGCGCTAGCGCGTAGCCGGTCGAAGCGAGCAAGCCGCCGACGAACATATGTACCTTGTCCTGCAGGACGAGTTTCTTGGCTTTGGTGACGGCCGCGTCGCCTTTGGCCTGGTTGTCCTCAACGATGAACTTGACGTCCATGCCGCCGAGCTTGCCGCCGTGCTGGTCGAGATAAAGCTGGAAGCCATCGGTCATATCCTTGCCGACCTGGGCAAAAATGCCGGTCATCGGCGCGATAAAACCGATGCGCAATTCCTCCGACTGGGCCGGCGCGGTCAAACTGACGCCTAGCACCAGGCAGCCACCCATCAGAACCGGACGGAGCCGGTGTCGCAACGTAATTGTCATAGTCCTTCCTCCCTTGTTGTGATCGCCGTCCGCCTCAAGGTGAGGACGGCGCCAATTTGTTCACGCCGAGTTTCTTGCCGCCTTGCAGTCGCTGCCGGATACGGCTCGGGATCCCCATCAGCCCGGTCGGCAGATAAAGTATCGTCAGCACGTAAACACCGCCGAGCACATACTGCCACCATGGCACCAGCGTGCTGAGATATTCGCGAAGCCCGAACACGATCGCCGCGCCAATCGCGCCGCCGACCAGTGTGCCGGCGCCGCCGAGCACCACCATCAGCAGCGCGTCGACCGACGTGGTCAGGACCACGGTCTCGGGACTGACAATCCCGTTGGTATAGGCCCACAGCACGCCGGACAGACCGCCAAAGCCGCCGGCGATGATGAAGGCGATATATTTGTGCAGCCACGTATTGTAGCCAAGAATCTGCATTCGCAGTTCGCGCTCGCGAATGCCCATCAGCGTCAGGCCAAAAGGTGAGCGCACCAGCAGGTATAAGAGGCCGAGCGAAACGGCGAAGAAACCGAACACCAGGTAGAAGTAGATGACGGGATCGGAAAGATTCAAGCCAATGTTGGGCCGCCCTCCCAAATTGAGCCCGTTGTCGCCGCCGGTCATCGAGCTCCAGCGGTAGGCGAGGCCCCAGACGCATTGCCCAAGCGCCAGCGTGATCATGAGGAAATAAGTGCCGGAGGCGCGGATCGCGAACAGGCCGAAGATCGCGGCGAGCGCCGCGCCGATTAAAACGCCGAGTACCACCACCAACCAGAAATCCCACCCAAGGCCGACGTGGTATTTGGCGACGAGGATGGCGGTGAGATAGGCGCCCATGCCGAAATAGGCGGCCTGGCCGAGCGAGGCGAGGCCGGTGAAACCGAGCAGAATATCGAGGCTCATCGCCAGAATTGCGAACGCCATGGCGCGCGTCGCCAGCAGCACGACGAACGAACCCGAGCGCGGAACGATGAATGCAATCGCCGCCAGCGCGATGAGGACAACCAGGATCTTGAAAATATGCGATCTCATTGCGGCCGCTCACTCCCGCCCGAACAGGCCGGTCGGCTTGATCGCTAGGATCAAGACCATCGGCGCGTACAGCGTGAAATAGGAAACTTCGGGAAACAGCGCCTTGCCGAAATTATCGGCGAGACCCACCGCCAATGCGCCAATGGCGGCGCCGCCGAGCGAACCCATGCCGCCGATAATGACTACGGCGAACGCGAGCGGCAGCATTTCAAAATCCAGACCGGGGTAAACGCCGAGAAACGCGCCGCCGATCACGCCGCCGAGCGCGGCCATGCCGGCGCCGAGCGCGAAAATAAACATCGAGATGCGGTTGGTGTCGATGCCGACGCCGCGTGCCATTTGCGCGTCATCCACAGTGGCGCGCACCGCGGCGCCGATACGGGTCTTTTCCATCGTTAGCCAGAGCACCACGCCGATCAATAGCGCCGTGGCGATCATGAACATGCGGTAAGCCGGCAAATAGAGACCGCCGATTACGATGCTCTGCGTCAGCATCGCGGGGGGGTTGATGTCCATGTTGTTGCCACCCCAGATATCGAGCGCGGCCTGCTGAAACAGGAATGCGAAACCGACGGTGAGCAGCACCTGGCGGAGCGGATCGAAACCGAGCTGGCGCAGAAAAAGGCGCTCCATCAGCAAACCCACCAGCGCGATCGTGAGCGCGGCGACCGGAAGCGCAAGCAGCCAGGAGCCGGTCGCGCCGATCACCGACAGCGCGACATATCCGCCCAGCAAAAAATACGAGCCGTGTGAGAGATTGACGATACGCATTACGCCGAAGATCAACGACAGGCCGCTGCCGACCAGAAACAGCAAAGCGCCGTAGGAAACGCCGTTGAAGGCCTGAACCAGCCAGAACTGCGTATTCATTCCTCCCTGTCCTTCTGTTTTTGTCGAAGGTTGGCGGCTAGCTTACCTGAGCACCGAGGCAATGCCACTGCCAAGACGACGGTCGTGCTCGACGCGCCACTGCGGCAACATTCGACGCTTTGAAAATCGGTTGGTGCTAACCCCGGCGTCGCGAAAGCTTTTTCGGCGGAATGACCGGCAGCAGCAGGTAGGGCGCCTTGCCGCGCCCGAAATGCAGGCTGGTGGTGCCGTTAAATATGGCGCCCGGCCGGTTGGCCGGATCGTTGTGAAGGAACGGACCGCAGCCCGTCAATTCGTTCTTGAAGTTCGACATCTTGCCGCCGCTACCCCCGCCATATTCATAGTCTTTGCCCCGGATCGAGAGACCGATGCGGTGGCCTGCCGCCACGACAATCGAGGTCGGCCAGATTTCGATATCGAGTTCGACCGTCTCGCCCTTGCGCAACGGCTGCGGCTGGTCGTGCGTGTGATAGGGCCGGTACGGCAACGACAATGCCTTGTCGAGTTTGCGGTGCGAGGCGCGCAACCAGCCTTGCGCGACCGGCGTGTGCGGATCGATCGCACCTTGAAACACGGTCTCCTTGAGGTCGGGCGTGAACACCCGCAGCACGATAAAAAGATCGGCGTCGCGCGTTGAGGATGAGACGAACAACTTGAGCGCAGAAGGCCCGGTGATCTCGGTTTCGGTTTCAAGCGGCGGCGTCAGGAAAGTCAGGCCGCCGTCCATCGCGGCGAAAGAAAGTTTCCCGGTTTTCGTGGATTTCGTTTTTGACAGCGTCGTCGTCGCGGGGTCGAGATAAAATTTCGTCCACTGTGTGCGCTTCAGCGGCCATTCGTTCTCGGCGCGCTGCATGAAATTCTCACCGGGATAACGCACGTTGAGCAACACTTTCGGCTGCTTCGACCAACTGGTGTCCCTGCCGTGCAGGAAATAATCGAAGAACCGCTTCTGCTGCTTACGCCCGTAGTCGGTATAAAAATGCGTCCAGTGTTCGATGCCGTGCGCTTCGAGCCATTTCTGCTTCGACGCTGCGCGTATGAAGCCCTCGAAATTGCCGCGCGGATGCAGGCCCTGGCCGCCCCAATTCGCGGCGGTGAACAGTGGCACGGTTACCTTCGACCAGATCGGCGAGCGAGCCTTGTGATAGGCGTCATCGAGCGGATGCGCGCAAATATCTGCGCCGAAGTTGCTGCGGTTCTTCGCCAGTTCGGCGTCGGAAAGTATTTCCGGTCCGCACACCAGATCGCCGTGGACGCGGCTTCTTTTGCCGCGTTCGCCGGCGCCATACTGCACGGTCTTGACCTGCATATCGTACCAGTTCTCCCAAAAGGTCGAGAGAATGCCGCCGTGATGCGTCATGTCGCGGTACCAGTCGGCGGCGCCTTCCCATACGCACATCGCGGCAAGATGCGGCGGCTGCAGCGAGGCGACCTGCCACTGGTTGATGCCGTAATAGGAAATGCCGTTGAGGCCGACCTTGCCGCTCGACCACGGCTGCACGCCGGCCCACTCGATGCAGTCATAGAAATCCTTCGTCTCGCGCGGCGAGAAATGATCGATATAGCCCGGTGAGCAGCCGCAGCCGCGCGAGTCGACGCGCACGCAGACATAGTCGTGCGGCACCCATTTCTCGGGATCGACCACTTCCCAGTTTTGATAGAGGTTGCTGGAATTCGCGGTGACGTCGGGATGCTTCGTCGCCATGCGCTCCCAGGCACTCGGATAGCCGTTCTGGAACGCGAGATTTTTAGCGTAGGGGCCGCACGTCAAGATCACCGGATAACGGCCGGGCTCAATCGGCCGAAACACGTCGGCGCGCAGCTCGAGGCCGTCGTCCATCGTGATCGGCAGGTCCCAGTCGATGGTCATGCCGTCTCGCACTTCACTGCGTTGTTGCAACGACGCCATCACGCCCCTCGCGACTTCAACTCCGCTTGCGCGCCGGCTTCCTTGCCGAGTTTGTGAATTTGCCGCGCTTGAATTTTACCATTCGTTCCAGCACCGCGCAAACCGCGGCTGTATCGTCGCTGCCGTGACCGCTGGCGATCGCCTTGTCATAGATCGGCGCGCTAGCGCGGAACAACGGCACCTCGACTCCAAGTTGCTTGGCGAAGTCGCCGATCACCTGCATGTCCTTCTGCCAGACATCGATCCTCATGGTGGCGGGCTTATAGCGATCGGCCACCATCAACGGCGCGCGCAACTCGAACACGCGGGAGTTGCCGGCGCCGGCGCGGATCAGGTCGAAAATCGTCTGCGGCGGCAGGCCGGACTTCATGCCGAGCACCATGGCTTCGCCGCTGGCGACATTGTTGATGGCGACCAACAGATTGGCGACGTATTTCATCCGGCTGCCATTGCCGAATTTGCCGACATCGTAGGCTTCCCGGCCGAAACTCTTGAACATCGGGCGCAGCCGCTTGATCGCTGCTGAATTGCCGCTGGCGTAGAAGATCAGGTCGCGTGTCTTGGCTTGCGCGCCAGTGCCGCTGACCGGTGTGTCGAGCACGACATGGCCGGATTTTTCCAGCGTCGTTCTGGCCTGTTCCTTGTCCGCGAGCGTGAATGTGCTCATTTCTACGATCGTGCGCTTCGGCAATTTCGCCGCGGCGATCGCGCGCGCGGTCAGCGCCAGCGCCTGCGGTTTCGGCAGGCTGGTGAGAATGACCGGCGCCTGTTGCGCGACCTCCACGACACTCGTGGCGATCTCGACGCCGGCGCGCCGCGCTGCGGCAATTGCATTCCGGCTCGGGTCGTAGCCGATTACGCGCCAGCCAGCGCTGGCCAGGCTCTTGGCGAAGGCGCCGCCCATGATGCCGAGTCCGACAACGCCGACGGCGCCTTTATTGTTTTTTGCCATCGCGAAAATTCTCCACCCATGAAAGTCTCGCGGCGATTTAGGCAGCCGCGCGTTGCTCTGTCGAGGCCCAAGCCGGTGAATCGCTTTCTTGTCGTGGCGACATCGCCTATCGTCGCGGCAAGTGAAAAGTGGGAGCGCTCCGGGTATGCAGGTGGGTGTCGCCGGGCTTGGCAAGATGGGCGCCGCCATCGCGGCGCGGTTGATCGAAGTCGGCCACCAGGTCACGGTATGGAATCGCTCCGCTGCAAAAGCCAAGCCGCTGATCGAGACCGGCGCCAAATCTGCCGGCGCTCCTGCCGAGCTGGCGAACGCCTGTGCGGTCATCATTACGATTCTCACCGACGCCGCCGCGATCGACGCGGTTTACAGCGGCGCTAACGGCCTGTTGTCGGGCGACGTCAAAGGCAGACTGTTCATCGACATGAGTACTGTGCGGCCCAACGCCGAGGTCGCGCTGGCTGCCAAGGTTAAGGCTAAAGGCGCGGCGATGGTTGAGTGCCCGGTCGGCGGCACGGTCGGCCCGGCGCGGCAGGGCAAATTGCTTGGGCTGATGGGTGCCGAGAGCGTCGACGCCGCGCGCGCCAGACCGCTACTCAAGCAACTCTGCCGCCGGCTCGAACATTGCGGGCCGGTCGGCAGCGGCGCCAGCATGAAGCTCGCGATCAACCTGCCGCTGATGGTCTCCTGGCAGGCCTATGGTGAAGCTTTCGCGATCTGCCGCGGCGTTGGCTTTGACCCCGAGCGGCTGACTGAACTATTCGCCGACACTTCTGGCGCCACCAACGCGTTCAAGGCGCGGGCGCCGGCGATCGCCACCATGCTGGAAGGCGGCGATCCGGGCCTGGCTACATTTGATATCGCGTCGGGCGTTAAGGACCTCGAGACCATGCTAGCCGAGGGCAAGGCGCGCGGCGTCGAGCTGCCGCTGGTCGAGCGCACGCTGGCGTGTTTCGCGGAGGCCGCGAACAGCGGCGATGCGGAGAAGGACGGTTCGGCGATGCCGGTGTTCTGGTCGAAACGCGGGAAGAAATAAGGGGCGATTACGATGAAGATTTTTTCGTTCTGGCGCTCGCTGGCGACCTATCGCGTGCGCATCGCGCTCAATCTTAAGGGCATAACGCCCGACGAGGTGATCGATATCAATCTGATCAAGGGCGAGCAGCGCGATGCCAAATTCCGCGACATCAATCCGATGGGCGCGCTGCCGGCGCTGATCGATGGCGAGGGGCCGCCGCTATTTGAGTCGCTCGCCATTATCGAATATCTCGACGAGATCAGGCCGAACCCGCCGCTGCTGCCGAAAGAGCCAAAGGCGCGTGCGCGGATGCGTGGTCTGGCGCAGATCGTCGCCTGCGACTCGCATCCGCTGGTTGTGCCGCGCGTTCGCGAATATCTCGCCCATGAGTTCAAGATCGACGAAGTCGGCGTCGCCAAATGGGCCGCGCACTGGATAGCGACTGCGCTCGGCGCGCTCGAAGCGCATCTGGTGCATGACAAGGACACCGGCACGTTCTGCCATCGCGACCAGATCACCGTCGCCGATATCTGCCTCGCCAGTCAGGCGGCCGGCGCCGGATTCTTCAAGGTCGAGATGGCGCCATATCCCACTGTGAAGCGCATCGCCGACAACTGCATGAAGAACGATGCCTTCGTCCGCGCCCATCCCCTCAAGCAACCCGGCGCGCCGGTCGCGGCGTAGGCATAGGTCTCTTTCATGTCGATAGAAATGAAAGCCGGCTTCTTCACGATGCCGATCCATCCACTGGATAAGGATTGGCGCCAGTCCTTGCGCGAGGACCGTGAGGCCTTCGTACTCGCCGACGAGCTTGGCTTTGTCGAAGGCTATGTCGGCGAGCACGTTACGGACCGCGCCGAGAACATCACGTCTTGCGCGATGTTCATTGCCAGCCTGGTCGACGCCACCGCCAACATCAAGCTCGGCACCGGCACCGTCAATATGCCAAACACGCATCCGGCTACGGTGGCGTCGCAGATCGCGATGCTCGACCATCTGCTCAATGGCCGTTTCATTTTTGGCATCAGCCCCGGCGGCCTCCTGTCCGACGCGGAAATTTTCGGCAATCTCGACGCCGACCGCAATGCGATGTTCCTCGAGGCGATCAACCAGGTGCTGGCGATCTGGGGGAGCGAGCCGCCGTATAATCTCAACGGCCGCTATTGGACCATCAGTGTCGCGCGACAGTTCATTCCCGAACTCGGCCAGGGCTATGTCGCCAGGCCTCTGCAACGGCCGCATCCGCCGATCGTCGTCACCGCCGTCGCGCCGTTCTCCAAGGGCGTCACCGAGGCCGCGGCACGCGGCTGGGACCCGATCTCCGCGAATTTCCTGATGCCGGCCTGGGTGAAAAGCCACTGGCCGAAATATGTCGAGGGTTGCGAGCGCGCCAAACGCAAGGCCGATCCGGCGAACTGGCGGGTCGCCAAAAGCATCTTCGTCG
This sequence comes from Pseudolabrys sp., assembly GCA_050998115.1. GTDB lineage: Bacteria > Pseudomonadota > Alphaproteobacteria > Rhizobiales > Xanthobacteraceae > Pseudolabrys. Next base: position 8,486 of record JBPCQM010000067.1, read on the forward strand.
CCGACGACGACAAGACCGCAAAGGCCTATGCGACCGGGCCGGACAGCCCGTACCGCTATTATTACCACCAGCTTTTCACCAAGCTGAAGATGAACGGCCGCATCGAGCTGTTCAAGACGCGGCGCGACCAGCCGGATGATGAGGTCACGCTCGACGCGGTGTGCGACGCGCTGATCACTTACGGGACGCCGGACAAGGTGGCCGACGAAATCCTGAAATACCGCGACACCGTCGGCGAATTCGGCACGCTGCTGTACGCCGGCAAGGATTGGAAGGACCGCGAGCTCGGCCGCCGCTCGATGGTGCTGCTGGCCGAGAAGGTGCTGCCGAAAGTCAACGCCGCGATCAAAATATGAGCCGGCCGCGCGTCTTCGTTACGCAGCCGATCGCCGAAACGGCGCTGGCGCGGCTGCGGCCGCTGGCCGAGGTCGAGGTCAATCTGGATTCCAGCAAGGTCATCGCCAAAGCCGATTTGTGCGCCGGCGTCGCCCGCAACGACATTCTGCTGGCGCTGCTGCACGACCGGATCGACCGCGATGTGCTCGACGCCAATCCGAAGCTGCGCGCCATCACCGCGATGGTGATTACCCCGGATCAGATCGATGTCGCGGAAGCGACGCGGCGGAAAATTCCGGTCACTAACATTCCGGCCATCGTCACCGAGGCGACCGCCGACATCTGTTTTGGCTTGCTGCTGGCGGTGGCGCGCAACATCGTCGCGGGCGACAAACTGTTTCGCGCCGGAGTCTATCCAGGCTCGCAGTCCAATCATCTGGCCGGCGCCGCGGTAAGCGGCAAGACGCTGGGCATTCTCGGCGCCGGGCGGATCGGGCAGGCGATGGCGCGGCGCGCTTCCGGCTTCAACATGCGTATTCTGTATGCCGACCCACGCCGCCTGCCTGAGGAAGACGAGCGCAAGCTCGGCATGGTGCGTAAGCCGATGGACGACGTGTTGCGCGAGGCTGATTTCATCACGTTGCACCCGCAGCTTACGCCGCAGACGAGGCATCTTCTTGGCGCGCGCGAATTTGCTCTGATGAAGAAGACTGCCTACGTCATCAACACCTCGCGCGGCCCAGTGATCGACGAGGCGGCGCTGGCGCAGGCGCTGAGTGAGAAGAAAATCGCCGGGGCAGGCCTCGATGTCTATGAGCACGAGCCACGGGTCACGCCGGCACTATTGACGATGCAAAATGTGGTGCTGACGCCGCATCTCGGCAGCGCCGTGCTCGAATTGCGCGAGGGCATGGCGCATGTCGTGGTCGACAATGTAATCGCCGTGATCGAAGGCCGCCGGCCGCCGAACCTCATCAATCCGGAAATATTGCGCTGACGAGTCCCGGCCGTCTCTACGGTTGCGCGACGACGAACCGGAATTCGTTATCCAGATGGATCGATCCGGATTTGGTCTTGAACGGCGCGAGTGCGGCAAGCAGTGTAGCCCGCAGTTTTTCCTCGCCGGCGTGGCGAGTGGCGCGAACACCGGGACCGGACGCCGCGAACGCGCGATAGGCCATGTTCTCATCGGCAAAATCGAACGGCGTGTCGACATCCGTGGGCTGCTTCGGTTTCAGGCCAGCCTTTGACAGCATGTCCTCCATCACGCCGGGTTCCGACAGCGCGAAGGGGCCGGGAGTGCCGGGCGGCGGTGGCGGCAAAATGCTTCCCATCGCTTTCACAACGGCTGCCGCCTGGCAGTCCTTGGCGGCGCCCCAGACAGCCATGCTGACGAGGCTGGTAGGTTTTGTCACACGGCGAGCCTGCCGCAAGGCGTTGACTGGATCGGCGGCGAACTGAAATGAATTGAAACCGGCAACGAGATCGAAGCTGTGATCGGCGAAGGGTAGTTCTTCCATGTCGCCGCTGCGAAAGTCGCCTTGCGGTGTGCGCTCGCGCGCGACGGCGAGCAATCCTTCGGCGGCGTCGATGCCGGCCACAGCAGCGCCGCGCTGCGCGGCTTGCGCGCAGAACAGGCCGGAGCCGCAGCCGACATCGAGCACGTTCGCACCGGCGCTGATCTTGGCGCGGTCGAGGACGGCGCGGTACATCGGCATAAATAGCGGTTCCTGCAGTTCCGCCCAGTCGCGCGGATTTCCGCTCCATAGGTCGCCCTGGACTTTGGCTGTTCCCATTGTCTTCCTCCTGTGACTTAAGCGCGAAAGAAGATGTTATTTAATTGCCTGCGGATTGATCGGCGAGCCGGTGCCGCCGGTGATGAGCAGCGGTGGCCCGCAGAAGAAAAACTCATAGACGCGGTCTTGCTGGCAATCCTCGGCCAGCTCCTTGAGGTAGAACATCTCGCCCATGCACAGGCCCATCGCCGGGATGACGACCCAGTGCCACGGCTGGTTCGGCTCATTCTTGCCCGTGCACTCATTCGGCCGCACCTCGACGCCCCAGGTGTCGGTGCAGATCGCGGCGATCCGCTTGTCCTGGCACCAGTAGCAATTCTCGAACTTGACGCCGGGCGCGTCGCCGCCGGCATAGCCGCCCCATTCTTTTTCCTTCAGGCAGCGCTCCATCTGCCCGGTCCGCGCGATGACGAAATCGCCTTGGCGAATCTCGACGTTCTGCTGCTTGGCGCACTTGTCGAGCTCGTCGTTGGAAATACCTTCGCCGTCCTTGAGCCAGTCGACGCCGCGGAAGCGCGCGATGTCAAGCAGCACGCCGCGCCCGACCATCTTGTCCTTAGAATGCTCGATGCCGAGAACGCCCAGACCTTTTGAGTCGATCAGCCTGGCGTCGTGGCCGTTATAGGTCTTGTCCTCATAGAAGATGTGACCGAGCGCGTCCCAGTGCGTGGCGCCCTGTACGCAGAGCGTGAGGGTGTCGTCGGCGTAACGCAGATTGTTCCAGTCCTGCCGGCCGGCGATGGCGTCGGTGCCGGTCGCCAGCATCTGGTGAATCGGATTGAAGCGGCCGCCGAACAATCCATTTTGCGGACCGCCGCCGTCGAGCGGAATGCCGAGCGCGAACACCTTGCCGGTGCGGATCAATTTGGCGGCGTCGACGATGTGTGCTGACTTGACGTGGTTGAGCGTGCCGATCTGGTCTTCCTTGCCCCAACGGCCCCAGTTCGACAGCTTCTTCGAGGCCTCGGCAACCGCGTCTCTGCCGACCTTGATGTTCATGTCACGCTTCCTTCCTGCGTTTCTTTGTCCGGCCGTTTTTTGCCAAAGTTGTAGTGACGACTGCAATATTGCGCCGGACCGCGGTGTTTCTTCAAGCGGGGAGCCCGGTGCGGTCCGGCAAGCGGAAGGAAGCGAGATGGATCAACGCATCATCAATCTTTACGACCGCTTCACGCATGGCGGCATCAATCGTCGCGATTTCATGGACCGGCTTGCAATTCTGGCCGGCTCGACCGCGACAGCTTCCGCCTTGTTGCCGCTATTGGCTAACGACTACGCGCAGGCCGCCATCGTCGCCGACAACGATGCTCGGCTGGCGATCGACCGCGTGTCGTATGACTCGCCAAAAGGCAAGATCAACGGCTACCTGGTTCGGCCCAAGGCGAAGGGCAAGCGTCCGGCGGTCATCGTCATTCACGAAAATCGCGGACTTAATCCGCACATCCAGGACATCGCGCGCCGGGTCGCGGTCGAAGGCTTCCTGGCCTTCGCGCCAGATCTGCTGTCGGTGGCGGGCGGCACGCCGGCCGACGACGACAAGGCGCGGGATCTGCATGCCAAGACTGACGTGAAGGATATGACCGCTGCCGCCGTCGCGGCGGTTCCGTTCATTCGCGCGCATGCGGAATCGAGCGGCAATGTCGGCGCGGTCGGGTTCTGCTTCGGCGGCGGCATTGTCAACCGCATGGCGGCGGCGAGTCCCGACCTCAAGGCCGTCGTGGTCTATTACGGCGTGCAGGTTCCTGCCGACGAAGTGCCAGGCATTAGCGCGCCGCTGCTGCTGCATTATGCCGGCCTTGATGAGCGCGTGAACGCCGGCATCCCGGCTTACGAGGCGGCGCTCAAGGCCAACGACAAGAGATACACGATCTACATTTATCCGGGCGTCAATCACGCCTTCAACAATGACACCGGCGGCGCGCGCTACAACAAGGAAGCCGCCGACCTCGCCTGGGGCCGGACGCTGGCATTCTTCAAGGAACATCTCGGCGAGCCGCCCAACGCGGCGTAACGCTCACACTTTGCCAAGCGCAGCGAGAATCTTTCCGGGCGTGAAGGGCATATCGGTAAGCGGCGCAGCGCCGAGCGGACGCAGCGCGTCGTTGATGGCGTTCATGATGACAGCGGGCGCGCCCGCGGTTCCGGCTTCCCCCGCGCCTTTGGCACCCAACTCCGAATCTGCCGTGGGCGAGACGACATGGCCGACTTCCATGTCGGGCATTTCCGCCGCCATCGGCACTAGATAATCCGCCATGTTGCCGTTGAGCATTTGCCCGCGCTCGTCATAGAGACACTGCTCATAGAGCGCGGCGCCGATGCCTTGCACGATGCCGCCGCGCACCTGCTCGTCGACCAGTTGGGGGTTGATCACCGTGCCGCAATCCTCGACGCACCAGTGCTTGAGCAATTTGACGAAACCGGTGTCGGTATCGACTTCGAGATAACTGGCCTGGATGCCGTTGGTAAAGGCGAACGGCCAAGCGCGCGGCACGTAATGCCGCGTCGCCATCAGTTCGGCCTGGAAGCCGGGCGGCAGGGTGTCGGGCCGGAAGTAGGCAACGCGCGCCAACTCGGCCAGTGGCAGGCGCTCTTTCGTGGTGCCTTTGTCGACAACGACGCCATCGACGATATCGAGTTCTTCGGGCTTGGCTTGCAACATCGCGCCGGCGACCGCCAACACATTTTGCCGCAACGTCTTGCCGGCCTGCCAGGCCGCTTCGCCGCCGATGCCCGCGGCGCGTGAGGCCCAGGTGCCGCCGCCGTACGGCACGTTATCGGTGTCGCCGGTGACGACGCGGACTTTCTCGATCGGAACGCCAAACGCGGATGCCGCAACCTGCGCCAGCACGGCTTCGGCGCCCTGGCCCTGTTCGGTGACGCCGCTGTGAATGCTGATGTGGCCCTGCGCGTCGAGCTTGACGGTGGCGCCATCCTGCGAGGTGATGCGGGCGCCGCCGACGCCGTAAAACGCCGCCGACGGATTGGTGACCTCGATAAATGACGCGAAGCCGATGCCGCGATAGACGCCTTGCTCGCGCAGCTTGTTCTGCTCGGTGCGCAGGCTGGCGTAATTCATCATCGAGTCGAGATGCGCCAGCGACTCGTGATGCGACAGTTGCTCGAATTTCAGCCCGGCGGCCGACGCGCAGGGATAGGCGTCGTCGGCGATCAAATTGCGCCGGCGCAATTCGAGCGGGTCCATGCCGATTTTCGCCGCAGCGAGTTCGACGAGGCCTTCGGTCACGGCGACCGCGATCGGATGGCCGACCGCGCGGTACTGGCACATCACGTTTTTGTTCTGGAACACGACGCGGGCGCGGGCGCGATAATTCGCGCAGTTATAGGGCCCGCCGACCAGATTGACGACCTGGTTGGCCTCGATGCCGGAGGTGCGCGGATAAACCGAGTAGGGGCCGATACCCGTGAGGTCGTCGATCTCCAACGCGGTGATCGCGCCGTCGTTATTGACGCCGATCTTCGCCTTGACGCGGTGATCGCGGGCGTGGATGTCGGTGACGAAGCTCTCGAGACGGTCGGCGACGAATTTCACCGTGCGCTTGAGCAACTTCGACAGCGCGACCGTCGCCATTTCGTCGGCATAAGTGTGCACCTTGATGCCGAACGAGCCGCCGACATCCTTGGTCAACACCCGGACCTGCTGGTGTTCGAGGCCGAGATGCTTGGCGAACAGGTCCTGCATCATGTGCGGAGCCTGGGTGCCCTGATATACCGTCATGCGTTGCTCGCCGGGGTTCCAGTCGGCGACGATCGAGCGCGGCTCGTTGGTGACGCCGGTGTGGCGGCCAAACACGAAGGTTGTCTCCACCACGGCGTCCGATGAGGCGAAGGCCTTGTCGACTTCGCCGACGTTGAGCGCGCGCTCGAAACATAGATTGTCGCCAAGCTCGGGATGGATCACTGGCGTCGTGGCGTCGGTCGCAGTTTCCGGATCGGTAACGGCCGGCAGTTCCTGGTAATCGACCTCGACCAGTTCGCAGGCGTCTTCGGCCTGAGCGCGGGTTTGCGCCACCACGGCACAGACCACTTCGCCCGCCCAGCAGGCGCGCTCGATCGCGATGGCATGTTGCGGCGCCGATTTCAGGCCCTTGAGGTGGGTCAGCACGCCGACCCAGGGCGTGATGACCTTGGCGAGTTCGGTGCCGGTGACCACCGCGATCACGCCCGGCGATTTTTTCGCCTTGTCGGCCTCGATGGATTTGATGCGCGCGTGGGCGTGCGGCGAGCGCACGAAAGCAACGTGGCCCATGCGCGGCAGGGTGACGTCGCTGACATATTGCGCGCGGCCCTGCATCAGCCGTTGCAAATTGGGCCGCGGTACTGAGCGGCCGATGTAGGAGTTCGGCCGGTCGAGCGCAGAAAGGGCAGAAGGATTGTCGTCGGCGATTTTCATGACGATGGACTATTATCCGTTCGTCCCCGCGAAAGCGGCGACCTAGGGATGCGCGCTCTTTGTTGCGCCACCGATTCCACCGCGTCGACGATGGCGTGATAGCCGGTGCAGCGGCAGTAATTGCCGGAGATATGCTCGCGGATCTCGTCGCGGCTGGGGTTGGCGCTATTCGCCAGCAGTTCCTGAGCGGTCAGCAGCATCGCCGGCGTGCAGAAACCGCATTGCAGGGCGTTGCGCGTCTCGAACGCGGCCTGCAAGTCGGCGATCTCGCCGCTGTCCGAAACACCTTCGATGGTCTCGACTTCGGCGCCGTCGCATTGCGCCGCCAGCATCAGACAGCCACGCACGATCTCGCCATTTACCCGAACCGTGCAGGCGCCGCACACGCCGTGCTCACAGCCGACATGGCTGCCGGTCAGCGCCAGCGTATCGCGTAGGAAGTCGACCAGCGTCAGCCGCGCTTCGACGCGCTGGCGCACGGCTTCGCCGTTGACGGTGAACGAAATATCGAGGAAGCGTTCGCTCACGGCCGCACCTCCATTAATCGCTTCGCCACGCGCCGCAGCAGAACCCCGGCGAGATGCTTCTTCACCGCGCCGGTTGCCTGCACGTCGCAGGGCGGATCAAGATCGAGCGCGGCAATCGCAGCGTCGATGCGCTTGTCATCGACTGCGCCGTTAAGCACCGCCTCGGCCTTAGGGGCGCGCATTGGCGTCGAGCCGACCCCGAAAAATGCCAGGCGGACATCCCTCAATCCCTTGCCGTCGGCCTTCGCGGCCGCCGCCAGGCCCGCCATCGCGTAATCGCCATGCCGCCGCGCCAGTTCGGCGAAGTCGAACCGCGTGTCCTTGGTCGCGGCGGGCACGCGAATCGCGGTCAGCATGTCGCGCGGCCCGAGCGCGGTCTCGAACAGGCCCTTGAAGAAATCGTCGGCCTGGATGGTGCGCTTGCCGTGTGGCCCCACCGCATCGACTTCGCCGCCGAGCGCCAGCAGACAGGCCGGCAATTCCGCCGCTGGGTCGGCAAAGGCGATCGAACCGCCTATCGTGCCGCGGTTGCGGATCGCCGGATGCCCGATATGCGGCAATGCGCGCGCGATCAGCGGCGCGTATCGCGCCACAGTCTCGGAGCGTTCGGCTTGTGCATGACGCGCCAACGCGCCGATCTCCAATGTCCCATCGTTGTGGGTAATCACGTCGAGCCCGCCGATGCCGTTGATGTCGATCAGCAGCGCCGGAGCCGACAGCCGCATGTTTAGCGTGGCGATCAGGCTCTGCCCGCCAGCCAGCAGCCTGGCGTCGGCATCGCCGGTCAGCGCGATTGCCTCGTCGACCGAGCGCGCTCTGGCATAGGCGAAAGGCGCCGGCTTCACGCTGCGCTCCCCGACAACAGGCTTTTCTTTGTGCCTATTTTGGCTGAGAACGGAGCCGGGTCAATGCGTCGGCGCGTGCCGCAAGAGGCATCTCAGGGAGCGTACGATGGCTGGGGAATTTGAAGGCAAGATCGTCGTCGTCAGCGGCGGTAGCCGCGGCATCGGCCGCGCCATCGCGCTGGCTTTCGCGGCCGAAGGCGCGCAATGCGTGCTGGCGGCGGCGAATGCTGCCAATCTCGCGGCAGCCGCCAAGGCGATAGTCAAGGCGGGCGGCGCCGAGCCACTAACGATTGCCTGCGATCTGCGCACGCTGGAAGGTTGCCAGCGGGTGTTCGAGGCGGTCAACGACCAGTTCAAGCGTTGCGACGTCCTGATCAACAATGCCGGCGCGACGCGCGGCGGTAATTTTTTCGAGCTGCCGGACGACGTCTGGACCGACGGCTTCGCGTTGAAATTTTTCGGCGCGGTGCGGCTGACACGGCTGTTCTGGCCGCTGCTCAAATCGGCACAGGGCTCGATCGTCAACATCATCGGCGGTGCTGCGCGCACGCCCGGCGCCGAATTCCTGATCGGCGGCGCGGTCAATTCCGCCTTCGCGAATTTCGCCAAAGGCCTCGCCTCGCTCGGCAACCGCGACGACATCAACGTCAACGTCATCCATCCGGGCTCGACCGAAACCGACCGCGTCGTCATGCTGTTCGAGCAATTCGCCAAGGCGCAAGGCAAGACGCCGGAAGAGGTGCGCCAGGAATCGCTGACCAAAACCGGCATGCGGCGGATCGGCCAGCCGGAAGACGTCGCGGCGCTCGCGGTGTTCTTGTGCCGCGCTTCGGCGCGGCACATCCAGGGCACCGCGATCTCGATCGATGGCGGCGCGACGCCGGGGCTGGTG
>JBPCQM010000151.1:0-12908 GCA_050998115.1 Pseudolabrys sp.
GCCCCGCCCCACGGCCGGGCCGCGCACCTTCAATCGCCCGAACACTTTGCCGTCCCACGGCAATCGTTTGCCGGCGTCATCGGTGATCTTCATCTCAACGCCGAACGGCGGATGGCCCTGCTTTTGCTGAATATCGAGCCGGGCATCGCCTTTGAGACCGGCATATTCCGGTTTCATCGTGCAGAGCGTGCCGAGCGGGCTCATCTCGGTCATGCCCCAGGCGTGGATGACTTGCACGCCGTATTTGTCCTGGAAGGTCTGCACCATGGCGCGCGGGCAGGCCGAGCCGCCAATCACCACGCGCTTGAGGTAAGGCAGCGTGGCGCCGGTCTTTTCCAGGTCTTGCAGCAGCATCAGCCACACCGTCGGCACCGCCGCGGTGAAGGTGACCTTGTAGGTGTCGAGCAATTCGTAGATCGAGGCGCCATCCATTTTGGCGCCGGGCAGTATCAGCGACGCGCCGACCATCGGCGTCGAGAAGGCGAGCGACCAGCCGTTGGCGTGGAACAGCGGCACGACGGGCAGGCAGACATCGGTGGCGGCGAGATTTTTCGCATCTGGCAACGACGCCATGAAGGCGTGCAGCACATTGGAGCGGTGCGAATAGACAACGCCCTTCGGATCGCCGGTGGTGCCGGAGGTATAGCACATGCCGGCGGCGGTTTCTTCGTCGAACGAGCGCCATTCGAAATCGCCGTCGACTTCGCCGATCCATTCCTCGTAAGGCACCGCGTTCTTGAGCGTGGTTTGCGGCATATGCGCGCGGTCGGTGAGGATGATGTAGCGCTCGATGGTCGGCAGCTTATCGGCGAGTTTCTCGATCAGCGGCACGAAGGTGAGGTCGAGCATCATCATGCGGTCTTCGGCGTGATTGACGATCCAGACGATCTGGTCGGGAAACAGCCGCGGGTTGACGGTGTGATAGACTGCGCCGATGCCAAGGATTCCGTACCAGGATTCCAGATGACGCCATGTGTTCCACGCCAGCGTCGCAACGCGATCGCCGAGCTTAATGCCGTCTTTCTCCAATCGCTGCGCGACTTTCAGCGAACGCGCGCGAATTCCGGCATAATTGGTGGCGACGATCGGGCCTTCGATCGAGCGCGTAATGACCGGCCGGTTGCCGTGGTAAATCGCGGCATGATCGATGATGCGATGGCACAGCAGCGGCCAGTCCTGCATCAATCCCTGCATGGCGTTTCCCCTCAATCTCTTCGTCGTTTTCTGGCCAGGAGCATAGCAGCGCGCTTACCACGGCTTAAAGTTAATAGCGCGGGCTGGTCCCGCGCAACCGGCTTGGCCGAACCGTCGGCGTGGTCCCGGCTTGTAAGCTTGTAAGAATCGCAGCGGCGCTCATAAATGGCGCCATTAGCCGCGCAGCGGGAGATCGACGGGGGTGAGGACGCTTTTCGGCAAATTGGCGCTGGGCTTATTGCTTGGCTGCGTTGCGAGCAGCGGCGCTCTGGGGGATGATGTTCCGTTGCCGCGCCCGCGGCCGGCTGTTCATGCCGGTCCGCAAAGCTACGCCGAGGCCGCCGCCGGCCTGTCGCTGCCCGCCGATCTCACCAGCGAGCCCTCCGCCTGTCGGCTTCGGCTCGACGCGATCGCGGTCGTTGCGGCGGTGCCGCGCCTGGCCGGCCCCGGCGAGTGCGGTGGCGAGGATATGGTGCGGCTCACCGCGGTGACGTTGCCGAACAAGGCGCGGATCAGCATCGTGCCCGCGCCCGAACTGCGCTGCGAAATGGCTGAGGCGGTCGCCGCTTGGCTGCGCGACGAGGTGACGCCGCAATTTCCGGGATCGGCGCTGGCTTCGGTGGCGAATTACGATTCTTATGAATGTCGCGGGCGCAATCGCGTGCGCGGCGCCAAAATCAGCGAGCACGGCAAGGGGCTTGCGCTCGACGTTCGCGCATTCAAGCTGGCCGATGGCACGATCATCGACCCGACCGATGTTCATGTCCTGCACGATCTGCGCGACACGCTGCGCCAGAGCGCCTGCGCCCGTTTTACGACGGTGCTGGGGCCGGGATCGGACGGCTATCATGAAAGCCATATCCACCTCGATATCGCCGCGCGGCGTGGCGGCTATCGCATCTGCCAATGGGCGGTGCGCGACCCGGCTCCGGTGACGGTCGCGGCAAGTATCCCCTTGCCGCTGCCTCGACCTGCCAATCTGGGGGAAGCTGTGCCTGCTCATCGCAGAGGCAGGCTTTAATCGCGGCCGTGCACGGTCTGTTTAGGCTTGCGGACTAGCCCTAGGGCATGACAATCGCGCCCGAAAACGTCGAATTGCTGCCGCGACGCGCCCCGGTTCGCGCGGTGAGCCGCCGCGGCCTCCTCAGGGGCGGGCTGGGGCTCACCGGCCTGGCTGGGCTGACCGGCGCCGGCGGCACGAGCGCTTACGCGGCCTGCGAAGCCGCGCTCGACCTGCGCGTCACCGACTATCGCCCGGTGCCGCCGCGCTGGCCGGCCGGGCAGAAACTCTCGATCTGCGTCATCGCCGATATCCATGCCGGCGGCCCCAACATGGGGATCGGCCGCGTGCGCGAGATCGTCGACGCCAGCAACGCGCTCGGCTGCGACCTGATCGTGCTGCTCGGCGACTATTTCGCCACCCACAGGTTCATCACCACGCGGGTGCCGCACCCGGCCTGGGCGGCGGAACTGGCGCGGCTCAAGGCGCCGCTCGGCGTCCATGCGATCTACGGCAATCACGACTGGTGGTACGACATCGAGGGCGTGCGCAACGCGCTCGCCGCGGTGCGCATTCCGGTGCTCGAAAACAACGCGGTGCTGCTCGGCGGCAAAGGCCAGCGGTTCTGGCTGGCCGGGCTCGGCGATCAGCTGGCCTACCGGCTCGGCCACAAAAAATTCCGCGGCGTCGACGATTTGCCCGGCACGCTGGCCAGGCTGACCACCAATGACCCGGTCGTCCTGCTGGTGCACGAGCCCGACATTTTCCCGCGGGTGCCCGAGCGCGTCGCGCTGACGCTGGCCGGCCATACGCATGGCGGGCAGGTCCGCGTGCCGTTTCTTTGGCAGGACTGGGTGCCGTCGGCCTACGGCGCGCGCTTTGCCTATGGCCATATCGTCGAAACCGGCCGCCACATGATCGTCTCCGGCGGGCTCGGCACCAGCGTTGTGCCGTTGCGGCTCGGCATGCCGCCGGAAATCCTGCACATTCAGCTCGGCGGCTGACCGCACAAAGAAAAACGGCGCCGCGGTTGCCGGGCGCCGTTCTCAATCCGGTATGCCAGACCCGGCTTAGTTCCCGGAGCCGAACCGCCCGGCAAGCTTCAACTGCGGGTTGGACGGCGAGTCGCCCTGATGCGGCGCCAGCACGACCACGACCGTGCCGGGCTTGGCGCGGTTATACAGGTCGATGATGTCCTCATTGGTCATGCGGATGCAGCCGGACGAAATCGCCTCGCCGATATATTCCGGCTGGTTGGTGCCGTGAATACGGTAGAGCGTGTCCTTGTTGCCCTCGAACAGATAGAGCGCGCGGGCGCCCATCGGATTGTGCGGGCCGGGGCCGACGAAGTTCGGCACATCCATCCGTTTCTTGATCTCGGCGGTCGGCGTCCAGGACGGCCATTCTTCCTTGCGGTTGATCTTGGCGACGCCCGACCAGGCCAGCGCTTCTTCGCCGACGGTGACGCCGTAGCGGATCGCCTTGCCGCCATCGAGCACGTAGTAGAGATAACGCGCGTCGGAATCGATCACGATCGAGCCGGGCAATTCCTTGCGGTGATATTGGACGATATGCCGCTTGTAAGGCTCGGGAATATTGACGTCGCCGTAGGGCGCCTTCGCCAGCAACTGCCTATCCCGGGGCTTGAGGTTGGCCTCCGAGGCCGGCTCCAGCGTCGATTGCATGCAGCCGCCGAGCATCAACCCCACCAGGACAAAAGCTATTCCACGTGCCGCCATTTCAGCCCCTTTTCATGCCCCGATGCCGCGAACCGCCGAGTCTTGCGCTGCGGGAATTAACTGAAAAAGCCCCGGCATTGCCACGCTTTCCGCACTGTCCACAGACAGCTTTCCGCCGTCTGTGGCAGGAATGCCGCACCTGCGGCACCCGCGCGGATCACTGTGCGGCCAAGATGTTAATCAAGGGTTTACCATAGCGCCGCTATCGGTGATGGCTGAGACAACCAAGCGGCCGGCCCGGCGCCGGTTTCGCGTTAGCCAAATGTCACGATAGCACACGATTTACCGCGCATTTTTGCCCTACTCACCGGCTACCCGTTGCAAATAGCAAACCGGTCGGGCGGCAGATGCCTTCACATACCAACCTTGGGGACGGAAAAAGTGAGTCAGAAAATGCAATCGACGAAATCGGCCGACAACCGCCAGGACGCGCACCGCCAGGACGCGCACCGCCAACGCGCCAACCTCGACGGCCGCTACGGCAAGATCGGAATTTCCGCAGTCGCGGCCGCGGTGCGCTTTCAGGGCGAACGCGAATACAACACGCAGGGCTACTTCAGCCGGTTCGCCGTCAACGAGAACGAATGAGCGGCTCCGGCCGGTCGTCGTTCCTAATTTAAATTCCTTGCGCCACCCGCCGTGATCGGGCCAAGACTTCGGGCCATGACTTTATTGTCGTGACTTGAACGCGGGTGCGGCATGCTTGCGGTTTACGTTCCGAACGGCACATCGCTGCAGCGGCTCCCGGTTGAACCCGGTGAGACGCCGGCCAAGGCCGCGGTGTGGATCGACATGGTCTCGCCGACCCCGCAGGAAGATCGCGCGGTCGAGCAGCTGTGCGGCGTCGCCATCCCGACCCGCGAAGAGATGCAGGAGATCGAGGTCTCCAGCCGGCTCTATGTCGAGAACGGCGCGCGCTACATGACCGCGACGCTGATGTGCCGGTCCGATAGCGTCACGCCGAAGACGACGCCGGTCACCTTCATTCTCACCAGCCACCGCCTGGTCACGGTGCGTTACGACGAGCCGCGGCCGTTTGCGATCGTCGAGCACAAGCTGGCGCGTTCCTGCCCGGCCAAGGTGTCGGGCGAATCCGTTCTGGTCGACCTGCTCGACGCGGTGATCGACCGTTCCGCCGACATTCTCGAGCACATCGGCGCCGAGGTCGACGCCATCTCGCATTCGATTTTCGAGCCGGATGTAAACGAGGCGAAAATCCCCTATAACGACGTGCTCAAGGCGCTCGGCCGCAAGGGCGATTTGACCTCGAAAGTGCGCGAGAGCCTGGTGTCGATCGGCCGGCTGGTGCTGTTTCTCGCCAACGAGGCGGAGGGCATGCGCTGGAACAAGGACACACGAGCCCAGCTTGCGTCCATGCAACGCGACGTGGTCTCGCTGTCGGACCACGCCACTTATCTCACCAACAAGATCACCTTTTTGCTCGACGCCTTGCTCGGCACGGTGAGCATTCAGCAAAACGACATCATCAAGATTTTCTCGATCGCCGCGGTGGTGTTCATGCCGCCGACCTTGGTCGCCTCAATCTATGGCATGAACTTTCATCACGGCATGATCGAGCTGGATTGGACCTATGGCTATCCGTTCGCGCTGTTCCTGATGGTGGCGGCGGCCGTCATTCCGTATCTGATCTTTAGATGGAAGAAGTGGATTTGAGCGCGCCGTTTACGCCGGAATTTCCGCGCCGCTGAGACGCACGGCCGACAAATCAGCAACAGATGCCCAGGCGGCACCAGAATTCCGACAAATTGTCGAGCCATGTACAGCGACGGCGCGCCGGCTGCGGCAAACCTGCGCTGTCCTGCCCGGCACTCGGGTCCGGCCAAAGGCCGGCCCGAGCACAAGCCTTGTGCCGGGCATCCACGTCTTGACAAGTAATTCCGCGAGAAAAGCGTGGATGGCTGGGACAAAAGGGCGTTCACGCCCGTCTTCGACGGGCTATGCCCGACCATGACGGAGAAAATGGTCATGCCTGCGCATGCGCGGCAACGAGCGCAAGCGGCGCCGTTCAAACGTGCTGGCCGCCATTGATGTGGATTTCGGCGCCATTCACGTAGGACGAGGTTTCCGTGCATAGCACGTAGATAATCTTGGCGACCTCGTCGGGCGTGCCGAGCCGGTGCAGCGGGATTTGCTGCTCGACGATTTTTTCGGTGCCGGGCGACAGGATCGCGGTGTCGACCTCGCCCGGCGCGATCGCATTGACGCGGATGCCGAGCTGGCCGAAATCGGCCGCCATCTCGCGGGTCAGCGATGCGAGCGCCGCCTTCGAGGTCGCGTAGGCCGCGCCGGCGAATGGATGGACGCGCGAGCCGGCAATAGAGGTGACGTTGACCACCGAGCCTTTCGCTTTCTTGAGTTCGTGCATCAGCCCGCGCGCCAGCATGATCGGCGCGAAGAAATTGACCTGGAAAACGTGCTGCCAAACGTCGCGCCTGGTTTCCAGCGAGCCGAGCCGCTTTCCGCCGTCGGCCTTCGGCGAGATCGCCGCGTTATTGACCAGCGCATCGAGCGAGCGGTCGGGCAGCCGGTTCTTGATTTCGGCGATCGCCGCATCGGTGTCGGCCGGATCGGCCAGATCGACCTGGATGTGATCCTCGGGTCCGGCTTCCCACGGGCAATTTTCCGGAAACGGATGGCGCGAGCAGGTAATGACGCGCCAGCCGGCGGCCGAGAACCGCTTGACGGTGGCGTGGCCGATGCCGCGGCTGGCGCCGGTGAGCAGCAGCGTGCGGCGTTCGTGGTTGGTGGCGGGAGTTGCCATGCTCTGTTTTAAAATCGTTCTGAACAGCGTGTGTTGGTTCGAGCGCAGCCTAGCTCACGGATAAAGCCGCGTCTTGCTCCATGCGCCGTCCGCCGCGCGGCGGAATTCAATGCGGTCGTGCAGGCGGAACGGCCGGTCGTGCCAGAACTCGATCAGTTGCGGCACCACGCGATAGCCGATCCAGTGCGGCGGGCGCGGCACCTCGCCGATCGCGTGCCTGGCGGCGTAAAACGCCACGGCCTTTTCGAACGCCATGCGGCTTTCGAGCGGCGAGGATTGCTTGCTGGCCCAGGCGCCGATCTGTGCGCCCTTCGGCCGGGTGGCAAAATAAGCGTCGGCTTCCGCCGCCGTGACGTGCTCGACGCTGCCGCGGATGCGGATTTGCCGGTTCATCGACTTCCAATGGAACACCAAAGCGGCCTTTTTGCCGGCGTCTAACTCTCGCCCCTTTTGACTCTCCATGTTGGTGTAGAAAACGAAGCCGCGATCATCGAGGCCTTTGAGCAGCACCATTCTGGCGTTCGGCATGCCATCGGCATCGACGGTGGCGAGCGTCATCGCGGTCGGGTCGCGAGGTTCCGACTGGGCGGCCTCGTCGAGCCAATGCGCAAAAAGCCGCAATGGCTCGTCGGCTTGGGTGAAATCACCAGTCGTTAACCAGCTTGGGTGTTCAATCGGCGCCGTGCCAGACATTGTTCGCAACGCTCAAGAGTTCCATCGCTCCGGCTCACACCGCCGGCGGCTCTGTTATAATGGAACCGCGATGGCGCGCCTATGGCGGCGCCTTCCGTTGGCTTCGGCTGTCGCGCTCGGGCTCGCTGGCGGCGGTTGCAACATGTCCTATCAGCTCGATTCCTTGGCGGGTTCGTCCAGCAAAACCGAAACCACCGGCTCGATCGCCACCGTGACCAATGCCAAAGCAGGCTTGGGCAAGGAAGCGCCGGCGATGCCGCCGGAGCGCGATCTGGTTTTCACGCGAGCCGCCGTCAGCGAGGCGCTCGCCCGTGGCGGCAAGGACGTCAGCCTGCCGTGGGAAAATCCCGAGAGCGGGGCGCGCGGCACGGTAACGCCGATCGCCTCGGCCTACGCTCAGGACGGCGCGGTGTGCCAGGATTTCCTGGCGAGCTATGTCGGCACCCGCGGCGAATCCTGGCTGCGTGGCGAGGCCTGCCGCGATCCGAACGCCGGGCAAACCGGCAAGCAAGCCGGCAAGCAAGCCGGCAAGTGGCAGGTCCGTTCGCTCAAGCCCTGGACGCGCTCCTAAGCTCATTCGCCCGCGCGGCCGCGTTGCAAGCCGGCCGATCTCCCCCCACATTGTGTCCGAGTCGCCAGTTTGGGCGGGGCAATACCGGAGATTGATGGATGCGCGACCCCTACGAGGTTTTGGGGGTATCGAAGGGTGCGGGCGAGAAGGACATCAAGAGCGCGTTCCGGCGGCTCGCCAAGAAACTGCATCCCGACGCCAACAGGTCCGATCCCAAAGCCGCCTCGCGGTTTGCCGAGCTCAACGCCGCCTATGAAATTCTCGGGGAAGACGCCAAGCGCAAGGCGTTCGACCGCGGCGAGATCGACGCCGAGGGCAAGCCGCGCTTTCAAGGCTTCGCGGGCGCGCAGCCTGGCGGCGGCTTTAGCCGCGATGGAAATTTCGAAAGCTTTACCTGGGGCCCGGACGGCTTTCAGCGCCAAGGCGGCGCAGGTGGTGGCGCGCCCGGCGGCGGCGGTTTTCGCGGCGCCGGCGGGTTCGAGGATGTGCTGCGCGACATGTTCGGCGGTCTCGGCGGCCGCGCGCGGCAAGGTGGACCTGGCGGGGCAAGCGGCTTCGGCCAGCAGTTCGAGCCGGAGGATTTCGGCGTGCCGCCGGCGGGCGGCCGCGACATGCACGCCGCGCTCACCATCACGCTCGAGGAAGCCGCCAATGGCGTCAAGAAGCGCGTCCACCTGCCGACCGGCAAGGACGTCGAGGTCAAAATTCCGGCGGGATTGTCCGGCGGGCAAACCATTCGGCTCAAAGGGCAGGGCTGGCCCACTCCCGGGCAGCGTCCGGGCGCCGCCGGTGACGCCCTGATCACGGTGCACATCGCGCCGCACCGGGTGTTCACGGTGGACGGCACCGACCTGCGGCTCGATCTGCCAGTGACGCTCTACGAGGCGGTGCTCGGCGGCAAAGTGCGTGTGCCGACGCTTGATGGCGCGGTTGACCTGGCGATCCCGCCGCAGACCAATTCGGGACGCACCTTCCGCCTGAAGGGCAAAGGCCTTGCCGGGAAGGACGCCGCCGGCGATCTGCTCGCCACCGTGCGCATCATGCTGCCGGAAGGCGGCGACGCCGAGTTCCAGGAGTTGATGCGCAAGTGGCGCGACAGCAAGCCTTACGACCCGCGGAAGGATCTGGAGTGATGCTTTTCCCGGGCGCAGTTTTCCAGTGTCATGGCCGGGCTTAGCCGTCCGAAGGACGGCGTCCGCTTCGCTCGCCTATGTCCCGGCCATCCACGTCTTCGCTAGAAAGAAAGGCGTGGATGCCCGGCACAAGGCTTGTGCTCGGGCCGGCGGAATGCCGGACCCGAGTGCCGGGCATGACGATGATCGGGACGGAGAGCGTCCAGCCTTTTACGACTTCGTCTTGCCGCTAGCCTTGTCGACCTGCTGGTAGGCGGCTTGCGCAACCTTTTCCAGCCGCTCGCGGCCGGCCGGACCACTCACCACGTAGGCGATATTATTGTCGACCCAGTAAAACGCAGCGTTGCGCTCGCCCTCCTTGAAGCGCAGCGCGGTCTCTGGCCGGTCGGCGCGCGCGCAATAGATGGTGAAGCGTTCGCCCGAAGCAGCTTCATACATGTAGAACGCCGCGGCGCCGGTCGCGCCTGGCAATAAGCGCCCTCCGACCAGCTTCAGACCGATCGGCTGTAGGTCGGGGACCTGCAGGTTGGCGCCGAGCCGCTTCGACAGCCATTGCGTCATGTGGGCGCGTTCGTCACCCGGTACTTCGACCGGGTGGCGCACCTCGACGACATAGAGCTTGTAGGCATCGAGCGCGTCGGTGGTGAGCAGCTCGAAGCTGTTCGGTGTCGCGGCCGAAGCGCCATGCGCCACCCAGCCGGTCGCGCCGCCGACGATGAAGGAGGCAATCGCCGCTGCGGCGGCAATCGCGGCCCAGGAACGGTCCCATGCACGGTCCCATGCGTGGCTGCGCCGCATCATGCGTTCGAGCTTGAGCCGCTCCGGCACCGGCTCGTTTACGGTGGCGCCGTAACGCGCGCGGATTGCATCTCCTTGCGCCCGCCAGGCAGCGACCTGCACCGCCGCTTCCGGGTGCGTGGCAAGCCACTCCGTCACGGCGCTCTGCCGGTCGGCGGCAAGCTCGCCGTCGACATAGGCATGGAGCTCGTCGTCGGTGATGGGTGAATTGGGGTCGGTCATGATTTCACCTTCGGCTATTTCACACGGCGCAGCGCAGGATGCTCGCCGTCGAGAAAGGATTTAATTTGCACGCGGGCACGCGCCAAACGCGACATCACGGTGCCGATCGGAACGCCTTGCGCCTCGGCGACCTCGCGGTAGGAAAGCCCTTCCAGCACCACCAGCAGCAGCGCGGCGCGCTGGTCGTCGACCAAGGTCGCGAGCGCGCGTTCGATGTCGCGGCCGCCGGCTTCGGGGCCGGCCAGGTCCGGCGCGTCGTTATCCTCGATCGGCGACAATATCGGCCGGCGCGACAGCGAGCGCAGCCTGTTGCGGTTGAGATTGGTCAAGATCGTATAAAGCCAACTGCGGACGTCGCCGCCATAAAACAGATGTTCGGAGCGCAGCGCGCGCACCAACGTGTCCTGCACCAGGTCATCGGCGGTGTCGCGGTTGCGCGTGAGCGCGCGTGCGTAGCGGCGCAACGCCGGGATCGTCGCCTCGACATCTTTGCGGAAGCCTAAGACGGCCATGTCCGGTCCCTGACACACAATGGATCAGCGCACCGGCTCGCAGGAGCCACTTTGGTGCGCCAACGTAAAGCAAACACCAAAGGCGGCGGTCTATTCCCGAAAACCCCGCGAATTCAAGGGGTCATGGCGGCGTTTGCTTGATGGGCCAACATCGCTATGCCATAGCAGGCGGCCGGCGAATATCCGGCGTGGCGGGGAAACGTCGATGCCGGAAGCCTCGGGGCTCATGCGCGGCAAGCGCGGGCTGATCATGGGAGTCGCCAACAGCCGATCGATCGGCTGGGGCATCGCGCGGGCCTGTCATGAGCAGGGCGCCGAACTTGCCTTCAGCTATCAGGGCGACGCCCTGAAAAAACGCGTCGAGCCGCTGGCCAAGGAAGTTGGCGGACAAGTGGTAGGCCATTGCGACGTCACCGACCCGGCCAGCATCAATGCGGCTTTCGACGCGGTGCAGAAGGCCTGGGGTTCGCTCGATTTCGTGGTGCACGCCATCGCTTTTTCCGACAAGGACCAGCTCGATGGCCGCTACGTCGACACCACCGAGGACAATTTCGCCAAAACCATGCTGGTGAGTTGCTACTCGTTCACCGCCATCGCGCAGCGCGCCGAAAAACTGATGCCCAATGGCGGCGCCATGCTGACCTTGACCTATTACGGCGCCGAAAAATGGCTGCCGCATTACAACGTGATGGGCGTCGCCAAGGCAGCGCTGGAAGCCTCGGTGCGCTATCTGGCCGCCGATCTCGGTGTGAAGAATATTCGCGTCAACGCAATTTCATCAGGTCCGATCAAGACGCTGGCGGCGTCCGGCATCGGCGATTTTCGCTACATTCTGCGCTGGAACGAGCATAACGCGCCGCTGCGGCGCGGCGTTTCGATCGAGGAGGTCGGCGACACCGCGGTTTATCTGTTGTCCGACATGTCGCGCGGCGTCACCGGGGAAATCCATCACGTCGATGCCGGCTATCACATCGTCGGCATGAAACATCCCGACGCGCCCGACATCGATGTCGGCAAGGATTAGCGCGCGCTAGCGGATAGGCGGCGCGTATTGAATGCCGCCGGCGGTCCACAAGTGGTTCAGCCCGCGGGGAATCCCAAGCTTGGAGCCGACGCCGACATTGCGGTCATACACTTCGGCATAATTTCCGACGTGACGGATGATGCGCGCGGCCCAGTCCTTGGTGAGGCCAAGCTCCTCGCCGTAATCACCTTCGGTGCCGACCAGCCGCTTGACCTCCGGCTTCTCGGATTTCAGCGCCTGATCGATATTCTTGGACGTGATGCCGAGCTCTTCGGCATTGAGCATCGCGTAGACCGTCCATTTCACGATCAAAAGCCAATCATCGTCCTTTTGCCGAACCAGTGGCGCCAGCGGCTCTTTCGAAATCACGTCGGCCAGAATGATGTGGTCATCCGGCTTGGAAAGCTTCACGCGCTCGCCATAAAGCCGCGACGCGTCGGCGGTAATGACGTCGCACTGGCCTGAATCATAGGCTTTCAGCATGTCCTCGGTCTTGGCGAATTTCATTTCCTGGTAGTTCATGTTGTTGGCGCGAAAGTAGTCGGCAAGGTTCAACAGCGATGTTGTGTCGGTTTGCACGCAAACTTTGCTGCCGGCCAGTTCGACGGCAGTTTCGATGTTGCGGGCCCGGCGCAGCATGAATCCCTGGCCGTCATAGTAAGACACCGCCGCGAAATGCAGCGCGTAATCGGTTTCGCGCGACATGCTCCAGGTCGAGTTGCGCGATAGCACATCGACCTTGCGCTTTTGTAGCTCCTGGAATCGTTCGTTGGCGTCGAGTGGCACGAACTTGACCTTGCCGGGATCGTCGAAAATCGCCGCGGCAAGCGCGCGGCAGAAATCGACGTCGAAGCCGGACCAGTGCCCCTTGTCGTCGGAGCTCGCAAAGCCCGGCAGGCCCGGATTGACGCCGCACAGCAATTCGCCGCGCCGGATCGTGCGTTTAAGCGTCTGGGTATCATAGCGTTCATAGGTGACGGCGAGCGCGGCAACGGCGGCGGCAATTACGCCGCCGATCAGGATGCCGGATCGAAATGTCCGTGGAATGAAACTGAGCATGAAAGTGTCTCGTCAATATTGAGTACGATCATAGTCCGGGAGTCTGACGGACCACGACTTTGGTGCCGAGTTCGACGCGGTCGTACAGATCGCTTACGTCAGGATTGACCAGACGGAAACAGCCGGACGAAACCGCGCTGCCTATTGTTTGCGGCTGATTGGTGCCGTGGATGCGATAGAC
>JBPCQM010000045.1:0-24657 GCA_050998115.1 Pseudolabrys sp.
GGCGGGTACCATTCCAGCGTCGTCGGCGCAGCGTCTGGGGTTGCCGGACGTGCCAGCATCGTCAGATAGCCGAGCCACCAGGCCGGCAGTCCGGTGCTGGCGGCAAAAGCCAAAAGAAACACGCTGCCGAACATCGACGCCAGCGCCATGGCGGCGCCAAGCACGGCGATGACGCCGGCCCAATGCGTCCAGCCCAATACCGCAATCATGATCGGCAGTGGTGCCAGATAAAACAGGAAAATCGACAATAGCGAGCCTGTCGCAATCGAGGCGAACAGCAACGCGGCGACCGCGCCGGCACCGATGCCGATAAGAATAATCTGTACCATCACAAGCTGTCCCGCTCTCGTTTCGAGCGGTTAGAGACGGGTCATTCCGCCCCAACCATCGGCCCGCGAGCAACCCCGCGAGCCTCTTTCACATCGTCATTCCGGGACGACCCGAAATGACAAACACAGCTATCTAATGACATAGGGCAACAGCCCGAGGAAGCGCGAGCGTTTGACCGCCTGCGCCAGTTCGCGTTGCTTCTTCGCCGACACCGCGGTGATGCGGCTCGGCACGATCTTGCCGCGCTCCGACACGTAGCGCTGCAACAGCTTGACGTCCTTGTAGTCGATCTTGGGCGCATTGGCGCCGGAGAAGGGACAGGTCTTGCGCCGTCGGAAGAACGGCCGGCGTCCGCCGCCCCCACTACCACCCGCGCCTTGCGATGAAAATGCCATGCTATTCCTCCACCGCTGCTACCGCCGGCGCATCATTGCCTTCGCCTTCTTCACGGGGACGGCGCGGCGGACGGTCGTCGCGGTCGCGGAACCGGCCGCCGCCACGATCACCGCGGTCGCCGCGATCATCGCGGTCACGGTCGGATTTGCGCATCATCGCCGAAGGACCTTCCTCATGCGCTTCGACCCGCACCGTGAGATAGCGCAGCACGTCTTCGTTGAGACGCTCCTGGCGTTCGATCTCGTTGATCGCGGCCGGCGGCGCATCGATGTTGAACAGCGTCAGGTGCGCCTTGCGGTTCTTGCGGATTCGATAGGTGAGCGACTTGACGCCCCAATATTCGCTCTTGGCGATCTTGCCGCCCGATTGCTCGATGACTCCGGTGAGCTTGGCGGTCAATTCCTCGACCTGCTGCGCGCTAAGATCCTGACGCGCCAGATAGACGTGTTCATACAGCGGCATGAAAAGCCTTTCCTTTGGTCCCAGTGTCGCTGATCCCGGCGCCTAGCCCCTCGAGCCCTTCGGGAAAGGCTCGAATGCTCAAAAGGTGGGAACACGGGACGACGGGCGAATGCCCTGCCTTCATGACCGAAGGCCGTCCGTTCAGCTCCCAGCAGGGATCAACGTAGCGGCGCGCTTATATCCGCATCGGGGACGCAAATGCAAGGTAAAGCCCTGCGATCAAGCCGCTTCGGTGCCGGAGGTTTTGGACTTGGTGTTGAGCCGGTCGGCCAGCTTCACTGCGAGGTCCACGCCTTCCTTGATCTGGCGGGCGCGTTCCGGGCTGGTGTCGCTGCTTTTGCGCATATGATTGAGCGCTTCCAGCAGCCGGTCGAGATGGTCGGCATAAAACCGCTGGCGAAATACCGCGTCCTGCCGGGCGCGGGCAAGGTCGTCCTCGGTCACCAGATCGCTCATCAGCCAGTCTTTCCCAGGATGGCGAAACCATAGCCGGAGAGCGTTGTCGGATCGTTACCGGCGGAACTCAGCTTGACAGACGCGGAGAACGCGGTGCTTTTCGGCCCGAATCTAGCAAAAGGGCGATATATGGCGGTCGCGTTCGTATTTCCCGGTCAGGGCAGCCAAGCGGTCGGGATGGGCAAGGCGCTGGCCGAAGCCTTTGCCCCGGCGCGCGAGGTATTCGCGCAGGTCGATGAGGCGCTCGGTGAAAAACTCAGCACCATCATATTCGAAGGGCCGGCCGAAACCCTCACGCTCACCGAGAATGCTCAGCCGGCGCTAATGGCCGTTTCGCTGGCTGCGATGCGGGTGCTGGAGGCGGAAGCCGGTGTCGACCTCCAGCGCGACGCAAAATTCGTGGCGGGTCATTCGCTCGGCGAATATTCAGCGCTGGCAGCCGCCGGGGCGTTGACGATCGCGGATACCGCGCGACTGCTACGTACCCGCGGGCGTGCCATGCAAAAGGCTGTTCCTGTCGGGACCGGGGCGATGGCGGCGCTGCTCGGGCTCGAACTTGAGGCGGCGGTCGCATCGGCCGCCGAGGCCGCACAGGGACAGGTTTGCCAGGTAGCGAATGACAATGGCGGCGGCCAGGTGGTGGTGTCTGGCGACAGGGCCGCAGTCGAGCGCGCAAATGAGATCGCCAAGGCGAAAGGCGCCAAACGGGCGATGATGCTGACGGTGTCTGCCCCGTTCCATTGCGCCTTGATGCAGCCGGCGGCCGATGTGATGGCGCAGGCGTTGGGAGCGGTGAACGTCAAAGCCCCGGTCGTCCCGCTCGTCGCCAATGTCGCAGCGACCGCTGTCAGTGATCCCGCCGAAATTGTCCGCTTGCTGGTCAGGCAGGTTACCGGCACGGTCCGCTGGCGCGAATGCATCACCTTTATGGCGGGGCAGGGCGTGACAAAGTTCTACGAAATCGGCGCCGGCAAGGTGTTAAGCGGTTTGGTCAAACGCATAGCCGACGGCGCGACTGGCACCTCGA
The DNA here is from genome assembly GCA_050998115.1 of Pseudolabrys sp. Taxonomy (GTDB): domain Bacteria; phylum Pseudomonadota; class Alphaproteobacteria; order Rhizobiales; family Xanthobacteraceae; genus Pseudolabrys. The sequence goes on from JBPCQM010000045.1 coordinate 2,672, forward strand.
TCGGCACGCCGGATGACGTCGCGGCGTTCAAGGCCGCGCCGCCACGCTAAACGGAAAGGAAGCGACATGTTCGATCTGACCGGCAAGACCGCGCTGGTGACCGGTGCGAGCGGCGGCATGGGCGGATCGATCGCGCGCATTATGCATGCGCAGGGCGCCACCGTTTCGCTGTCCGGCACGCGGCGCGAAGCGCTCGAGGCGGTAGCGGCTTCGCTCGGCGATCGCGTCTATGTTCTGCCGTGCAATCTCGCGGAAAAAGGCGAGGTCGAAAAGCTGGTGCCGGCCGCCGAAGAGAAGATGCAGAAGCTCGATATTCTCATCGCCAATGCGGGTATGACCCGCGACAACCTTTTTGTGCAGTTAAAGGACGAAGACTGGGATCAGGTGATCGCCGTCAATCTGTCGGCGACCTTTCGTCTCGCGCGCGCGGCGGTCAAAGGCATGATGCGCCGGCGCTTTGGCCGCGTCATCGGGATCACCTCGGTCGTCGGGGTGACCGGCAATGCCGGGCAGAGCAATTATACGGCCGCCAAGGCCGGCATGATCGGCATGATCAAGTCGGTGGCGCAAGAATATGCCAAGCGCGGTGTCACCGCGAACTGCATCGCGCCCGGCTTTATCGCGACGCCGATGACCGACAGGTTAAACGAGAAACAGCGTGAAGCGATTCTCGCTCGGGTGCCAGCTGGACGGCTTGGCGGCGCTGATGATATCGCGGCGGCGGCTGTCTATCTCGCTTCGGACGAAGCTGCGTATGTCACCGGACAAACGCTGCACGTCAACGGCGGAATGGCTATGATCTGACGAAAAACTTGGCTTTTCCGGTGTTCCACCGCTACGATCCGCAATGCTAGTCAACGGTTTTGAAGTATGGTAACCGAGCTTTGGCCCGGCTGGGCGGCCCGATTGCGGATGATCCAGAGCAAATCCGCGCTTGGCGAACGTCGCACAGCTTCAACCACGACGAGGCCGAACCGCGATGGCGGCGACGGGGTTTCCGTTTGCAGCCCAATCCAAAACGCACGAGGTTGGAACGATGAGTGACATTGGCGAGCGGGTAAAAAAGATCGTCGTGGAACATCTGGGCGTCGAGCCGGAAAAGGTAACAGACGGCGCGAGCTTTATCGATGATCTTGGCGCCGACAGCCTCGACACCGTTGAGCTCGTCATGGCCTTTGAAGAAGAATTTGGCTGTGAAATCCCCGACGATGCTGCCGAAACGATTCTCACCGTAGGTGACGCGGTTAAATTTCTTGAAAAGAACGCCAAGAGCTAATCTGCGCCGCCACTCGTCCTGATCGCAACGTAAATCGCAGGCAGGTGCGCTATGCCCGGTGCCGCGGAGCGTAGCAGCGCGCACGTATCGTTCGGAGCCCGGTCATGAAGCGCGTGGTCGTCACCGGGATGGGAATGGTCACGCCGCTAGGCTGCGGTGTAGACACGACGTGGCAGCGCCTGATCAAAGGCGAAAGCGGCGCCAAGCGCGTCGAGCGCTTCAACGTAGAGGATATGCCGTGCAAGATCGCGGGCAGCATTCCGCGCGGCGATGGCAGCAACGGCACCTACAATCCCGACCAGTGGATGTCGCCGCAGGACCAGCGCAAAGTCGACGAATTCATTGTGTTCGCGATGTGCGCGGCGCGGCAGGCGCTCGACGATGCCAACTGGAGACCGACCAGTTACGAAGACCAGATCACCACCGGCATCGTGATCGGCTCCGGGATCGGGGGCATTGAAGGCATCGCGTCGACCGCCGTCACGTTGCAGGAACGCGGTCCGCGCCGCGTCTCCCCGTTTTTCATCCCCGGCCGTATCATCAATCTCGCTTCCGGCTATGTTTCAATCGAATTTGGGCTCAAAGGGCCGAACCACGCGGTCGTCACCGCATGCTCTACCGGCGCCCATGCGATCGGTGATGCGGCGCGGATGGTCGCCTTGGGCGATGCGGAGGTAATGGTCGCCGGCGGCACGGAGTCTCCGGTCAACCGCATCGCGATTGCCGGGTTTGCAGCGTTGCGCGCGCTGTCGACCGGGTTCAACGATCAGCCGACCAAGGCGTCGCGGCCTTACGACAAAGATCGCGACGGTTTCGTGATGGGCGAGGGTGCCGGCGTGGTGGTTCTGGAATCGCTCGATCACGCCAAGGCGCGCGGCGCCAAGATATACGCCGAGCTGATCGGCTACGGTCTGTCCGGTGACGCCTATCATATTACAGCGCCCGCGGCGGATGGCGACGGGGCGTTGCGCTGCATGAACGCGGCGATCAAGCGCGCCGGCATTTCGGCGGCCGAGGTCGATTACATTAACGCGCACGGCACTTCGACGCCGCTCGGCGATGAAATCGAGCTACGCGCCGTCGAGAAGCTGGTCGGTAATGCCGCCGGTCGCATCGCGATGTCGTCGACTAAGTCCTGCATTGGCCATTTGCTGGGTGCGGCCGGCGCGGTCGAAGCGATTTTCTCGATCCTGGCGATTCGCGACGGGGTCGCGCCGCCAACGATCAACCTTGATAATCCTTCGGTCGAAACCGCGATCGATCTGGTCCCACACAAGGCGCGCGAAAGGAACATCGACATCGCGCTGTCAAATTCCTTCGGGTTTGGCGGCACCAACGCCTCGCTGGTATTCCGGCGGTTCGCCCATTAATTCGAGAGGCGATGGGTGACCCCACCTTTCGCCATATTTGTTTCTAACGTGCGTTGCCGGCTTGTGTTTTGCGGTCAGCCCGCCTGTAACGGTGAAGCCGAACGGCAAAGTTTTTAGCAGTCGTGGCCCGCGCGGGTGCCGAACTGGAGTGTCTGGATTTGTCAGCTTCGACGTCGAGAGTGCGCGCGTGAAGTCCCTCCCGCCCCATGGCGAGGATGGCCGCGGCCCGCCGCCGCCCAGCGCGGCGCCAGTCCCACCGGTTGCGGGACGAACGTCGTCATCGAGTCTGGCTGACCGGCTGGCGCGCGGCCGTGCCGCCGCATCCGCCGCAAAATCACAGCCGAACGAATCGGGCAAGGGGAAGCCGGGCCGCTCGTCGTTTGATAAACCATCGCCGCCGCCATCGGCGGCTTCCAATTGGATCGACACGGGCGCCGGCGAGCCTTATCCGCCCCTTTCGGGTCGGCCCGACGCGACCAGTGGGGCGGCGGCCGATAGCAAGCGGATTACGCCGCGCAGCCCGCGCACCGCGCTTGAGCCGGAGCGAATACCGGCGCCGAGCCGCCGTTCGAGACGGGTGCGCCATCCGCTGGTCATTGCCGGCAACGCCGTGTTTACGATTCTAATCGTCCTCGCCGTCGTCATTGGGGGCATGTTGGTCGTTGGCAAGCGGCGATTCGAGCAGGCCGGCCCTCTGGCGCAGGACAAGACCGTCATAATTCCGCGCGGACTGGGCGTTCGCGATATTTCGGAGCTGCTGCAACGCGAAGGGGTGATCGACCAGCCCTGGATTTTCGTTGGCAGCGCTGTGGTGTTGAAGGCCCGCGAAGGTCTCAAATCGGGCGAATATCAGTTCACAAAACACGCTAGCGTTCATGACGTTGTCGACACCATTGTCGAAGGCAGAGTGGTGCAGCACGCCATCACGATCCCGGAAGGACTGACGTCAGAACAAATCGTCGCGCGTCTTTTGGAAAACGACGCTCTGGCCGGCACCATCAAGGAAGTTCCGCGGGAAGGCACGCTGCTGCCGGAAACCTATAAGTTTACCCGCGGCACCGCGCGCGAACTGATTGTTCAGCGCATGCAGCAGGCGAGCACGCGCATTTTGCAGGAGGCGTGGGAACGCCGGATGCCCGACTTGCCGGTCAAGACGCCGGAGCAGTTGCTGACACTTGCGTCACTGGTGGAAAAGGAAACCGGCAAGCCGGATGAGCGCACGCGAGTTGCCGCGGTTTTTGTCAATCGCCTGAAGCAGAAAATGCGGCTGCAATCGGATCCGACCATCATATACGGCCTGACCGGCGGCAAGGGCGCGCTTGGCCGGCCGATTCTCAAGAGCGAAATCGAGCAGCATACGCCTTATAATACTTATGTGATCGACGGCCTGCCGCCGGGGCCGATTGCCAATCCGGGTCGCGCTTCGCTTGAGGCGGCGGCCAATCCCGCCCGCACCAAAGAAATCTATTTCGTCGCCGATGGCACCGGCGGCCATGTGTTCTCCGACAATTACGAGCAACATCAAAAAAACGTCGCGCGGCTTCGCGCCATTGAGCAAGGCGGGACAGGCGGTGCAGGTGTCGCGCCGTCTGCCGATCCGGTAGCACCGGCGACGGTGCGACGTTCGGGCGTCAAGCGCTGATGGCAACCCGGCTTGTGAGCGCGGCGGGCCGCCGCTAAGGTTCGCCGTCGCGATCCGATCAAGTAAACGAGATCCAGCCCGATGGCTTTGTCGAGCATGACCGGCTTCGCTCGCGGCCATGGCGTTGCGGCGACTTACGCGTGGGCGTGGGAGCTCAAGTCGGTCAACGCCAAGGGTCTCGATCTGCGGCTTCGGCTGCCTCCCGGTTGGGATGCCATCGAGGCGCCGGCACGGGCGCGCGTTTCCGAGGCACTGACGCGCGGCACCGTTTATGGCAATCTTACCATCGAGCAGCAGGGCCTGGCGCCCAGCGTGCGGATCAATGAGCCGGTGCTCGACGCGGTGTTGGCAATCATCACGCGGTTGCGCGCAACAACCGGCGCGCCGGTCCCGAACGTTGAAGGCATATTGGCGCTCAAAGGGGTGCTCGAAATCGGTGAGCAGGACGAACGCGATGATGAGCGCGGCATCGTCGAAGCCGCACTAGTTGCCGGTTTCGTTCAAACGCTGGGCGAACTCGTTTCGGCCCGGCGAGAGGAGGGCTTCGCGCTAGGCCGCATTTTAAGCGCTCGGCTCGACGAGGTCGCCTCATTGGCCGCGCGCGCGGAGGCAGCGCCCGGCCGCCAGCCTCAGGCAATCAAGGCCCGGCTCGCCGAACAAGTTGCGACGCTGCTCTCGACCGGCGAGCGTTTCGACGCCGACCGCCTGCATCAGGAAGCGATCTTGCTCGCCACCAAGGCCGACATTCGCGAAGAACTCGACCGGCTCGCTGCTCACGTGGCTCAGGCACGCAAGCTCGTTACCGACGGCGGAGCGATCGGTCGCAGGCTCGATTTTCTGTCGCAAGAACTCAATCGCGAATCGAATACGCTGTGTGCCAAGGCCAATGATCTGGAACTGAGCAATATCGGCCTCGAACTCAAGACCGTAATCGAGCAATTCCGCGAGCAGGTGCAGAATCTCGAATGAGCATGCGACAGGCGCGCCGCGGCATCATGCTGGTCGTTTCCTCGCCCTCCGGTGCGGGCAAGACGACGCTGACGCGCAGTCTCGTTGACAAAGACAGAAATCTAAAGCTGTCGATTTCGGTTACGACGCGACCGAAGCGGCCGAGCGAGGTCGACGGCATGCATTATCACTTCATTTCGCGGGCTCGATTTGCCGGAATGCGCAGGTCGGGCGATCTGCTCGAATTCGCCAAGGTCCACGGCAATTTCTACGGCACGCCGCGCAAGCCCGTCGAAAAAGCGCTCGCCTCGGGTCACGACATGTTGTTCGACATCGACTGGCAGGGCGCGCAGCAGCTCTACGATAAAATGCGCGCCGACGTCGTCAGCGTTTTCGTGCTGCCGCCCACCGCGCGAGAACTCAAGTCTCGACTCGAGCGCCGCGCCGAGGACAGCGGCGACGTCATTCTGCGCCGGCTGAGAAACGCCGCCAAGGAAATTCCGCATTGGGCGGAATACGATTATGTGCTGATCAATCGTGATCTCGACCGGTCGTTTCGTGACCTTCGGCACATTCTCGCCGCCGAGCGGGCCAAGCGAAGGGGACGCGCCAGGTTTGTTAAGGCTACGCGGCGCTTGCTGGCCGAGCTCAAAAATCTCGCTCACTAGCCTTGGTGATGGCGCGCGCCAGCGCGACGAAACCTTCGACCGGGATTTCTTCCGCTCGAGCGGTCGGCTCGATGCCGGCTTGTGCCAGCAACGCCGCGGTATCACCGCCGAGCGATTTGAGGCTTTGCCGCACCATTTTGCGTCGCTGGCCGAACGCCGCTTCCGTCACCTTTTGCAGCGCGGCGCTGTCGCAAGCGGACGGTTTGCCCCGCGGGACCAGTCGCACCAGCGACGAGGTGACTTTCGGTGGCGGCACAAAGGCCGACGGCGCGATATCGAACAGAATTTTCGCCTCGCTGCGCCACCCGGTCAGCACCGAAAGACGGCCGTAGCTTTTGCTGCCGGGCCCGGCGACGATGCGCTCGGCCACTTCGCGCTGGAACATTAATACCAACTGATCGTACCACGGCGGCCACGCCTCAAGCGTGAGCCAGCGGATCAGCAAAGCGGTGGCAATATTGTACGGCAGATTGGCAACGACACGCGCGGGACCACCATCGAGCAATCCAGCCGGATGGAATTCGAGGGCGTCGCCTTCGACCACATCGAGCCGGCCGGGGTAATGCGCGGCGATTTCGCGCAACGCCGCGACGGCGCGCAGATCCCGCTCTACTGCAATCACGCGTCTGGCACCTAGCGCCAGCAACGCCCGCGTCAATCCGCCCGGACCGGGCCCAATTTCCAACACGGTGGCCCCTTCAAGCGGCGCCGCGGCGCGCGCAATCCGCGCGGTGAGATTGAGATCAAGCAGGAAATTCTGGCCGAGTGATTTTTTCGCGGCGATGCCATGCCGGCGAATCACGTCGCGCAACGGGGGCAGGTCGTCGATCTGCGCCATTACTGTGCGGCGGCAAATGCCGGCGTTTTTCCGGCGAGACGCGCCGCCAGCCGTAGTGCCGCGATCAGGCTCGAAGGATCGGCGCGGCCGCTGCCGGCGATATCGAAAGCGGTGCCGTGGTCGGGCGAGGTACGCACGAACGGCAGTCCAAGCGTCACGTTGACGGCATGATCGAACGCTAGCGTCTTGATCGGGATCAAAGCCTGGTCGTGGTACATGCAAAGCGCGACATCGTAAGACTCCCGCGCGCGCGCGTTGAACATCGTATCGGCCGGTAGCGGGCCGCGAGCATTGATGCCCTCTGCGGCAAGCCGTGCCACTGCCGGTGCGACCACCGCGCGATCCTCCTCACCGAGCCCACCTTCCTCGCCGGCATGCGGATTGAGCCCGGCGACCGCCAATCGTGGCCGCTCCACGCCGAATTTGGCGGCGAGGTCATGCGCTACGATGCGGCCGGTCTCGACGATGAGGTCGGTGGTCAGCCGCGCCGGCACCTCCTTGAGCGGTAAGTGGATGGTCACCGGCACCACCGCAAGCTCGGGTGACCACAGCATCATCACCGGTCGAAACGACCGGCCGGTGGCCTGCTTGGCAAGCCTGGCGAGAAATTCGGTATGGCCAGGCTCTGCAAAGCCCGACCCGTAAAGCACGTTCTTGGCGACCGGATTAGTGACGATCGCGGCGGCGCGGTCCGCAAAAACGTCGTCGACAGCCTTCTCGATTGAGGCGATTGCCGCCGGCGCGCTCGCGGCATCGGGCGCGCCCGGCGCGGCGGTAACCGGCAAATCGAGCGGCGCGACCGGAAGCGCGTAGGAAAACATTGCAGCGGCATCGGCCGCTGCGCACTCTTTGAGCGGGACATCCATGCCGAGCGATTGCGCGCGTTGGCTAAGAAATTGCGCATCGCCGATCAGATAAAACGGCGGCAGCTTGAGTTCGGCGCGGCGGTGCCATGCCAATAGCGCGATGTCCGGGCCGATGCCGGCCGGTTCGCCGAGGGTAAGCGCGAGTGGGAGCATCAAGGGGTTGGCGCCGTCAGCGATACTCGATCATGGCCTGCTTGCGCAGTTCGTCGAGAAACTTCTTCGATTCCGCTTCGAACCGCTTGTTAAATAGCTCGTCGCGCACCTCGCGCTTGGCCGGCGAGTCAGTCTTGGCTTCCTTCTTTTCGCACAGCGCAAACATTTGCAGCCCTTGGGCGTTAGGCTCTGGCGTGGTAAGCCGTCCGACTTCCAACTTGTCAAGCAATTCACGCAGTTGCGGCGTTACGTCCGCGGCGCTGCGCGAGATCGGCTCGCGCACGGCGACATCGCGCAGCGCACGCGCGAGCTTTAGTCCGTCGGCACAAGTCAGGAAACGGCTGCGAAGATTTTCAGCTTCGCGCCGGCGGGCTTCCAAAACGGTCTCGCCGGAGCCAGCCGGCACGACCACAATGACCGGGTAGAGTTTGTAGGTGTAGCCGACGGCATCTTTGTCATCCGTCTTGCGCGTCCGCAGCGCATTGGCGACGTCGCTATCGCCGACTTGCAGCGAGGTATTGAATTTCCCGCGCACAAGTTGCGACCAGGTCATATCGGCGCGGAGCTTGGCTTTGAATGCCTGTTCGCCGATGCCGCGCGCGCTCAGTACTTTTCCCATCTGTTCCGGTGTCAGGTTGGTGCGCCGCGCCATGTTGCCATAGGCTTCGTCAATATCCGACTCACCGATTTCGAAACTGTAATTGCGCCGGGCGACCGACAGCTTGATCTTGTCATCGATGAGTTCGTTGAGTATCTGCTGGCGTGTCTGGCTTTTGGCGCCGGTCAACTGGTTTAGTTTGGTGCGTCGCTCGATATCAAGCGCGGTGATCGGCGTGCCGTTGACGATCACCACGACCTGCGCGAATGCCGCGTGCGGCGTCGCTATGCCCGCGAGCAGGACGATCGCCGTGATAAGCCAGCCGCGCAGCGCCATATGGCAATAGCGAAATCTCATAGGAACATCCGTCATCTTCAAGAAACGCTTCGGATCTTGGTCCGGCAGTTGCGGATCTTCGCGGTTGCTTAACGGGCCGCCGCGAGATCCGACACGTTCGTTGTAAGCGTCGAGCCGCCAAGTGTGCGAAGACCGATTTGCAGCATCACCGCATTCACGAGTCTCGGACTGGTAAGTCCGGTCACATCATAGGAATAATATGTCGAATAATTGAGCGCCAGTATGAAGCAATCGTCGATATAGCCGGCGCCGAAAGTGGTCTGGTTGACCTTGTGGGCGTTCAGATCGTACAGCGCTGAGGCGAACAGCACCCAATTGGCGTCGAGTTTATATCGGACGCTGCCGAGCACGCCCTGCCGGCGATACAAGAAGCCGATATCCGGCTGCGCCGCGTAGTCGCCATAGAGGGCCGAAACGGTCCACCGGTTGAAATTGGCGCTGGCCTGAAGTTCCATCCGCTGGCGCTCGAAGGTGTCCTTGTCGAAGCGAAATCGGGACGTAAAGTTGTAGGTGCGGTTGGGAGCGAACGTGAAGCGGGCGACGTAGTCGGACCGCGCGGTATCGAGCCCGCTGTCGAGGCCGGTATTGGTGAGGCCGGGTGAGCCAAACGAGTTGTCGCCGAACAACTGATAGGACTGGCCGAACAGCGCGGAAACCGAGCCGCCCTGATTGAATTGAGCCGTGTATTGTGCGCCGGCGTTAGCGCGGCCGCCGCCTTCGACTCGATCCCAACCGGAGAATTTGTCGACCTTGAACAAGTTGCTGTCGTCGAAGGTCAGGCTTTGCGCGTCTTCGTTCGGCCAGCGGCCGATCTGGGGTTCGTTCGGACGCGCAATCACTTGTGCGATAGGCTCAAAGGTCTGCGTTCCCCAAGGCTGCACATTGATGAACGGATAGCGGTATTCCAGGCCGACCGTTGGCATTGCGCGGACCAGTTGACTGTCTCCGGTCGGCAAATAGTTGGAGACGCCCGGCTGATCCCTTACCGACAAAGCGGCAGTATCGACGCGCAGCGAAGCGAATGGCGTGAACACCTGACCGAACGGGTCCGTGATGCTGCGGCGCCAGGTCGACTGAGCGGAGAAACGGGTGTAGTCGCCGGGAACGCCGCGCAGCAGACAGTTGGCTGAGGTCCGTAACAAGGGGTCGGCGGTCTGCGCGCATTGGCCGCTGGCCGTGGCGGCGGCGGTGAACGCGTCGAAGTCCGCAGTGTTGCGGCTCAGGCTGACGAAGTTCATTTTCAGGCCAAGTTCGCCGCCCGCTATGGGTCGGTCGAACGTATAATCGTAGTCGATCACCGGCCGGATGAACGGCAATTGGCCTTGCGCGTCCGCACTGGAAAATCCGTAGTAGTAGATCGTGCGCGCGTCAAAATAGCTGCGGCTGCCTTTGCCGGAGATGTAAGCTTGCGAAATCGCTTCGTTTATTCCCGGCAAGCCGAGGTTTGTCGGATCATTGCCGGCGCGATAACTCGAAAGGCTGGGGCGATAATCCTGGAGATAGGAACGGTCGGTCAACGCGATGCCATCCCAGCCCCAAACCCACTTGTCGTTCAGCGCAAACTGGCCCGTGCTTTCGATGCTGCCGCGGAAGTCGCGGTTGCCCGGCGTATCAGGGCCAAAATAATTCTTGTCGAGTTGATAAATTCCGGTAGCGCGAATGGCGTAGGCGCCGTTGAGCAAACGTTGCCGGAATTCACCTTGCGCCAGCACGCCTTGCTTCGAGGTAATGACCGGCAAAAACGTCATGTCGTAATCCGGCGCCAGCGCCCAGTAGTACGGAATTCCGATGCTGGCGCCGTAGATCGTGCTGTAGCCCGGCTGCGGCATCAGGAAGCCGCTCTTGCGCTTGACCGTCGGATCGGGCGCGGAAAAATACGGCAGATAAAGAACCGGCGTGCCGAAGAATTCGATCTGCGACTGTTCGAAATACATCATCTTCTCGCCCTGATCGTGGATGATCCGCTCCGCCTTGACCTGCCAGAGCGGCGGCCTTTTCGGATCGTCCTTACAGGGCAGACAGGCGGTGTAGACGCCGCTGTCGAACACGGTGAAGTTTCCGCCGGTGCGGTTGGCGCGCGCCGCCGCGATGCGCGTGCGTTGCGCAGTTTCGAGATGCAGGGAGTCGACGAAGCCGTCCCGATAATCGTCCGACAGATCCATCACCTCGCCGTAGGTGACGTTGCCGTCGCTTTGGGTTAGCCGGGCATTGCCTTCGGCGCGCAGGCGTTTGGTGTTTTCGTCGTAAATGACCTTGTCAGCTTCGAGCGTCGAACCGCCGTAATAGATCTGAACGTTGCCGACCGCGGCGACGCGATGATTGTTGTAGTCGTAGTCGATCTGGCGCGCCTGCACGAGCATCTGGTCCTTGCCGCCCTGTTTGGGCAGCGTGGCGCGTGTCACCGGAGCGGGTGTCGATGGAAAAGTTAGAACCTGGGCGTTCGCCGGCACGGCGCCAAAAAAGCCGCCGAGCGCCAGCGCAATCAAAGCTGCAATGAGGACGGCACCGCGCGATCGGCCGCTGGATGCGGACGGACGAGCGGTCGGCAACTCAGCCATCACCCGTCCTCCTGATGCAACAACGCCACAAAACCGGTAACGCCTCCGACAAGCACGGGCAACCACGCCGCGGCCAAGGGGGGCATCAATTCGGCCTTCGACATGTCGTCGGTGACTTTGGAGAAAACATAAAGCAGAAACCCTGCGGCGACGCCACTTAAAACCATTTTCTGCACGCCGCCGAAGCGAAAGAACCGTAAACTGACGGCGGCGGCAAGGAAAACCATCGCCGCGAGCAAGAACGGCTTAGCCAAAAGCTTATGGAACTGCAGTCGATAGCCTGGCGCGGCAAGTCCGGCTTGCTCCGCGATGGCGATATACTGTGGCAATTCCCAAAACGGCACGGACTCAGGCGTGGCAAAGCTTTCGCGAACCTGTTCGTGCGTCAGATTGGTCGGGAGTAGCAGCGTTGCCTCGTCGCGGGGCGCCGCGTCCAGCAGGTACATGCGCACGTCGGTAAGCCGCCATTGCTTGGTTTCCAAGACGGCTGATTTGGCCTCGTAACGCGCTTTGAAGCTGCCGTTATTATCGAAACCAAACACCGTCACGCCGTTGAGCTGGAAGCCTTGCTGCTGGCTCGAATTGGCGCTGATGATCGCTTGCCCCTCGTCGGTTTTCTGCCGCACCCAGAACGTTCCGCCTGTCGCTGTTGTAACGGCGCTGCTCGGCCCTTGGCCGAACAGATCAGCCTCCAGGCGTTTCGATTGCTCCTGCAGCAGCGCGGAGATCGGGTTGTAAATCGTGGTCGCGGCGACGCCGAGGATGAAAGCTACCGCCACTGCCGGCGCAATAAATTGCCACGCCGACATGCCGGCGGCGCGCGCCACCACCAATTCCAGCCGGCGCGACAAATTGAGATAGCAGGACATCGCGCCGATCAGCACGCAAAACGGCATCAGCCGCTCGGCCACCTGCGGCACCCGGTAGATCGACGTCTTGGCGACCAGCAACGCCGAAACATTGGGAATTTCGGCTGCGCGGCGCATCAATTCGACGTAGTCAACCAGCATGGCGAGCGAGACGATACCGGCGAAAACTGCCGTTACCGCGCTCAGAAAGCGCAAGCCAAAATAACGTGCCAGAGTTCCGCCGACGATTTGCATGCGGCGTTACGGGGTTGCGAAACGGCGGCTGAGCCGTTCGGTGATGAGGGCAATGCCGTTAGCCAGAACGGCCGGCGGTTCGATGATGATGCCGCGGTAAATCACCAGCAGTCCGGTGCCGATCGTGGCCGCAACCACCGCATACTGCAGGATGAGGAAAGCCAGAACCTGGACCCCCATGACGCTCGAAACGAAACCCAGCAGGCGCACGAGTGCCATCGCACCGATCGCGCCGATCAGCGAGGTCGTCCGGCTTTGGCGCGTGGTGCGCGGCAGGCCCAGATAGGCGAATGCAATGACGACGAACGCGATCGGGTAAATCGGGGCGAGCAGCCGATCATATAATTCGGCGCGGAACTGGCCGGGCTGCTCGACCAACAACGGATCTTTTGGGTCCGGCGCGATCAGCTGCCACAGATAACGCTCTCGGATGGTATATTTCGCCGCCGCGGATCCGGCGGAAAAGCGCGAGAGATCGAGCGCGTAACGGTCGAACACGACGATGCTCGGATCGTGCTGGGATGCTTGCTGACGCTGGACGGTTCCTGAGCGCAAAACCAGGAAGGTGCCGCTTTCGTTTTCCAGCAGGTCTCCGACATCTGCAAGAATGGTAACGCGCTCTTCCGGATTGCGGCGATCATCGAGAAATACGCCGAGCAACTGCCCGTCGGACTGCCGGGCGCGGATGTGCATGGTGACGCCGCTCTCGACAGAGACAAAGTGCCCAGGCTGAACAATGTTGCTCACAACATTGGCTTTCACGGCGGTGAGCCCGTCGCGCAGTGCGCGCATGCCTCTGGGTGCAAAATAGGCGCTGGTTGCTGCGACGAGGATAGACACCACTATTGTCACGGGAACGAACGCGCGAAACAGCACCCACGGAGAAATTCCCGCTGAGTTGAGCACAATGATTTCCGAGTCAGTCGACAATTTATTGAGCGTGTGCGCTGCCGCGATGAATATTGCGATCGGCGCAATGATCAGCACCAGCAAGGGGATGATCATGCTGGTGATGCCGACGAAGACGAAGAGGGACTGGCCTTGATTGGTCAGCAATTCAATGTCGCGCAACGCCTGCGTGACCCAGATCACGGAGACTAGGCTGACCAGCACTAGGCAAAATGCGCCAAACGTAGTGCGGAATATGTATCGGCCGATCGAACCCATCCGCGACGACGTCCCCCAACTACGCATGACGAAACGCGCTCGGCTCCCCAGCCGAACGCGAGCTTGGGCCTAAGCCCAAGCCCCCATTGGTATATCTTGATCCATCCACAAAATGGCCGGTCGAAGGCAAACCCATTGATTATGAACAATAAAAAGTTAAGTTCCGCGTGCGTTGCCCGGCGAAATCGGGCAATTCTCGCGATTCGACCGCGCTGCAATGGCGTGCGGCGGGGCCGGCGTGAGCCGCAACCTGACAAAAGCGAGGGAAATCGCGGTCAGCATCGTAGTTTGACTAGGCAGCGCGGCTTGCGGCGGTCCATATGAGCCGCGGGTGAGCCGCGGGGGGCTGCGCTTCTCGCCTGCGCATTTTCAAGCCACAGGATCGTTCAATGGCCGACACCGTGACATTTGGATTTACCCCTTTTGTTGCCGGCAAGGGCGTTGTGGTGGTGTTTTGCAACGACGAACTCAAATTCGGGCCGGCGACCACCAAGGCTCTGGCGCCGGCTGGCGATCTGGCCGCGCGCGCGGCCAAGGCCGAACGCTTCACCGGCAAAAACGGCTCGGCGATGGACCTAGCCGTGCCGCAGGGGCTTGGCGTTGCAAGACTGATCGTAATCGGCGCTGGCAAGGCCAGCGCGCTGACTGACAAGGATTTCCTCAAACTGGGCGGCATTGCGGTCGGCAAACTGCCCGCTGCCGCGTCGGAAGCCGTGATCTTTGCCGAACTGCCGGGTGCATCCCTTAAGCCCGCTCAAGCCGCCGAACTCATGCTTGGCGCCAAACTGCGCAGCTATGCGTTCAACCGATACAAGACCAAGCGCAAAGACGGCGACGATCGCCCGGCCAAGCGCAAAATCTCCGTCGCGGTTGCCGACGTTGCAGCAGCAAAGAAGGCCTTTGCATCGAACGACGCGATCGCCCAGGGCGTGCTGATCGCCCGCGATCTCGTCAACGAACCAGCCAACGTGCTCTTCCCGGAGGAATTCGCCCGCCGCACGCTAGCGCTGAAAAAACTGGGCGTCGACGTCGAGGTGCTCGACGTCAAGGCGATGACCAGGCTCGGCATGGGCGCGCTGCTCGGGGTCGGCCAGGGCTCGCGCCGCGACAGCCGGCTCGTCGTCATGCGCTGGAACGGCGGCAACAAAAACGATGCGCCGCTCGCCTTTCTCGGCAAGGGCGTGTGCTTTGACACCGGCGGCATTTCGATCAAGCCCGCGGCCGGCATGGAGGACATGAAGGGCGATATGGCTGGCGCCGCTTGCGTGGTCGGCCTGATGCACGCGCTTGCTGGCCGCAAGGCGAAGGTCAACGTGGTCGGCGTCATCGGCCTGGTCGAGAATATGCCGGATGGCAACGCTCAGCGTCCCGGCGACATCGTCGCCTCGATGTCGGGTCAGACCATCGAGATCATCAATACCGACGCCGAGGGCCGCCTCGTTCTTGCTGACGTGCTGTGGTACGCGGCCACCAAATTCAAGCCGAAATTCATGGTCGACCTGGCGACGTTGACTGGCGCCATCATCGTCGCGCTTGGTCACGAGCATGCCGGTCTGTTTTCCAATGACGACAAGCTAGCGGAGCGGCTGACCGCGGCAGGCCTCGAAACCGGCGAACTGGTGTGGCGGATGCCGCTTGCGCCAGAATACGACAAGCTGATCGATTCAAAATTTGCCGACGTTAAAAATACCTGGTCCGGCCGCTGGGCCGGCGCCATCACCGCCGCACAATTTCTGCTGCGCTTTGTTGCCAACAAGACGCCATGGGCGCATCTCGATATCGCCGGTGCCGGCTTCGACTCTCGCCAGACCGATATCAACAAAAGCTGGGGCTCGGGCTGGGGCGTGCGGCTGCTGGATCGCCTGGTGGCGGATCACTATGAGAATTAAGGGATTTTAGATTAACGTACATTCAGAAAACGGCAAAAATATTCTCTCTTGATAGTCAAGGAACCGAGCACCGGCATTCAGCATTGGTTCAGCACGAGGATGAAACCACGTCCTCGTGCCGTCCTCCCGCGCGATTGAGATTTGGGGGCATGGCCAAGTTTCACTCAACAGGAGACGACCCAATGCGAATTCTACCACTGCTTGGCGCCGCGGCGCTGAGTCTTTGCGTTGCCGGCGCGGCGATAGCCCAAACGCCACAAACTCCGCAAACGTCAAGTCAAACACCAAGTCAGACACCAAGTCAGACACCGAGCCAGGCCGGTCAAAGCGGCATGACTAGCGGCCAGTCCAGCATGGATAAGAAGATGATGAAGAAGAAAAAAATGTCGAAGAAAAAGATGATGAAGAAGAAGAAGAAAATGATGATGATGAAAAAGGACAAGATGAAGCCGCAAAAAGAACGCTAGACGTTCTTGCTATCAAAGCCGCCGCGCTCTTAACCGGGGCGGCGGCATTTTTTTGCGTCAGCAATTCTTTCGCCGTCCTCTAGACAAGCCTCATTAGTTCTCCACGGACGCATCCATCGCCGTTGTCTCTTTTCAGCGCGGCGGATTACAATTCCGGTCGTGACCGAAATCCTGTTTTATCATCTGCATCGTCTGGGCGTCGAAAAAGCGCTGCCGTCGCTCCTGGAGAAATCGCTCGAGCGCGGATGGAAGGTGGTTGTGGAGGGCACTTCTGAGGAACGCCTTGAAGCCCTTGACGCGCATCTTTGGACATATCGCGACGATGGCTTTTTGCCGCACGGCACATGGCGCGAGCCGGAGGCAGCCTCGCAGCCGGTATTGCTGATGATGACCGAAAGCAACCCAAACAGCGCCAGTGTGCGGTTTTTGATCGATGGGGCGCCGGTGCCGTCCGATGCCGGCGCCTATCAGCGCATCGTTTTGCTGTTCGACGGCAAGGATGAGGATGCGCTCAAAATCGCCCGCGAGCGCTGGAGCGAGGTTAGGGCCAAGGGTTTCGACGCTACCTATTGGCAGCCCGACGAAGGCGGGCGTTGGGTCAAAAAAGCTTGAATCTTCGCTGCGCTCCGCCATTGGCTGACCGGCCAATGGCCTAGTCCGGCCCTCGTTGCTCTTGCCCTTTTGCTGACGCAAAATCCCTTTTGATGGCGGATCGATTGTCGGGGGATGCGCGATCTTGAGATACCGGGTCCAAAAAACTTTGCCACTGTTGTCGCTCGTCGTGCTGTCCGCCGTTCTCGGTAGCTGCTCGTCGAAAATTATTCCCGAAGGCAAATTCAACACGCCGGAATTTTTCGCCCGGCAGGATTCCTCGGGGCCCATTAAAGGCGTAGGTGACGAATTCAGGTCCAGCGCGCCAGTCGCGCCTGAGGACTATGTCGACGCCAGCGGCGCCTGTGTCGGCGCGCCAGCCGCCGCCGCTATTGCGCCGGCGCCAAGCGTGGCGGGCGATGCCGGATCGGGTCAAGCGATCGCGCCCGCGCCGGTTGCCGGCGGCGTCGGGCTCGACATGACCGAATGCGAAGTGGTGCGGCGCGCCGGTCAACCGGGCAAGGTCGAGATCAGCGCCGATGCCACCAGCCGGCGCGCGGCTGTGCTGACCTATCTCGCCGGCCCCTGGCCCGGCATTTACCGGTTTTCCGACGGCCGCCTGAAAGAGATTGAGCGGGTCGCGGCGCCGCCGCCCCCCCGAAAGCCGTCAAGAAAAAGCTCAAGCCGAAAACCGCGACCCGCTGAGGCTCGATCAAATTGGTCAAATCGTTGCGGCGTCGAATTCAGTGCTCGCCGTCAGCCACTCTTGTTCGGCGCGGGCCAGCGCGGCGGCATTGTCGGAGCGCTGCTTTGCCAGCGCCGCGCCTCGGCCTGGCTCGCGCGCAAACAAACCGCCGTCAGCTAGTAACTTGTCGAGCCGTTCGATCTCGGCGGCGAGCCGCTTGATCGAGGCTTCGGCACGAGCGACGCGAGCCCGCAACGGCTTAGTTTCGACGCGCTTGCCGGCGGCCGCCTTGCGTTTCTCGCTACGTGCCCCCGGTGAATTCTTGGCCGAGCGTTGCGCGCCTCGTTCGCTGCGGTCCGACAAAACCTGCCGGCGATAGTCGTCGAGATCGCCGTCGAACGGATCTACTTCGCCGCCGGACACCAGCCAGAGCCGGTCGGCGCAGGCCGCCAGCAAATGGCGGTCATGCGAAACCAGAATCACGGCGCCTGGATAGTCGTTGATCGCTTCGATCAACGCCGCGCGGCTGTCGATGTCGAGGTGGTTGGTCGGTTCGTCGAGAATGAGCAGATGCGGGCCGTGGAAGGTCGCAAGGCCAAGCATCAGCCGGGCCTTTTCACCGCCGGATAATTTCTCCACTTTGGTGTCGGCGGCCTGGCCGGAAAAGCCGATGGCGCCGACCCGCGCGCGCACCTTGGCTTCGGGCTCGTCCGGCATCAGCTTTCGCACATGCGTATAAGGACTGCCGCCGGCGTCGAGTTCGTCAAGTTGATGCGGGGCGAAATAGGCGATCTTCAGCTTCTCGGCACGCGTGATCGAGCCTTCGGACGGCGCCAGCCGCGCGGCGATCAATTTCACCAGCGTCGACTTGCCGTTGCCATTCGAGCCCAGCAGCGCGATGCGGTCGTCATTGTCGATGCGGAGCGACAGATCCGTGATAATCGGCCGTCCGGGCTCATAACCGACACTGACGTCGTCGAGTGCGATGATCGGCGGCGACAAGAGTTTTTCCGGCTCGGGGATTACAATTGGGCGCACCTCGTCGGTGATCAATGCGGCAATAGGCTTGAGTTTTTCCAGCATCTTGACCCGCGATTGCGCCTGGCTGGCTTTTGAGGCCTTGGCCTTGAAGCGATCGACGAATTCCTGCAAGTGCTTGCGTTGCGCTTCCTGCTTTTTCACCATCTTCTGATCGAGCTGGATGCGGTCTTCGCGGGCCTTTTCGAACGCGGAATATCCACCACGGGAGAGCGTGAGTTTGGTCGCCTCAAGTGACAAAATAAAATTGACCGAGGTGTCGAGCAGGTCGCGGTCGTGGCTTATGATGATCAAAGTGTGCGGATAGCGCGCGAGATGATCTTGCAGCCACAGCGTGCCTTCGAGATCGAGATAATTGGTCGGCTCGTCGAGCAGCAAGAGATCCGGCTGCATGAACAGCACCGCGGCAAGCGCGACCCGCATGCGCCAGCCGCCGGAAAATTCCGAACACGGCCGCTCCTGATCAGCGGTGGAAAATCCCAATCCTGAGAGGATCGAGGCCGCGCGCGCGGGCGCGGCGTAGGCTCCGATGTCGGCGAGCCGCGTTTGAATATCGGCGATACGATGCGGGTTCTGCGCGATTTCGGCCTCTTGCATCAAACTGGCGCGCTCGAGGTCGGCCTTGAGCACGACTTCCAGCAAGCTGTCCGGTCCGTCCGGCGCTTCCTGCGCGAGGCGGCCGATGCGCCAGCGCGGTGATACTTCGATGTCGCCGGTTTCGGTCGTCTGGTCACCGGCGATCGCATTGAACAAAGTCGACTTGCCGCTGCCATTGCGTCCGATCAGGCCGACCCTGGAGCCCGGCGTGACGCGCGCCGAGGCATGGTCGAGCAGCAGGCGGCCGGCGACCCGGATCGAAAGGTTGTCGATGATCAACATGCGCGCCTTTTGGCGCAGCGCGGGCTGAGAAACAACCCTTGATCGCGCAGAAGAGCGTTCGCTTGCGACCTGCAAAACACGCCGTTATAAGCCCGGCACCGAAATGGCCGGCATAGGCGCGGCGAATGCAAAGGATCTGCGATGGCGATCGAGCGTACTTTTTCCATTCTCAAACCCGACGCCACTGCGCGTAATCTCACCGGTGCGATCAACGCCATCATCGAGAAGGCAGGGCTTCGCATCATCGCGCAGCGGCGCATCCGCATGAGCCGCGCCGACGCCGAGAAGTTCTACGCGGTTCACAAGACGCGGCCGTTCTACGGCGAGCTGGTCGAGTTCATGACGTCGGGCCCGGTTGTTTTGCAGGTGCTCGAGGGCGAAAACGCCATCGCGAAATATCGCGACGTGATGGGCGCGACCGACCCGGCCAAGGCGGCGGACGGCACGATCCGCAAGCTGCATGCAAAGTCGGTCGGTGAAAATTCGGTGCATGGTTCCGACGCCGCCGATACCGCCAGGCAGGAGATCGCGCAGTTTTTCACCGACAAGGATATCGTCGGCTAGCTCGCGGTCGATCTGGTTATTTTTAAATGCGCGGCAGTCTTGCGGTCGCGGGAGTTCCCGCCATTTTGCCACATGGCAGTTTGTCGCGGGCCGTTTTGTCGCACGACGTTTGACGTTTTGTCGCACCACGCCGCCGTCGCCGTCTTGTCATAGTCGCGCCTAACAGCAACGCGGACAATGTGAGCGATGGCGTCGCCTCGGCGCGTTTTGGAATCATGGTCGGCGCTGATTGGAATCTGCAGTCCAGCGTATCTGTCGTTTCTTGAGAAAATCGATGCCGAACTGGCCGTCGCCGCTGAATCGATGCAGTGGCCACTGCTGATCATCGGTACGGTCGGAACCGGCAGCGTCCTTTACAGTTCGTGGCGCGAAAGCCGACGCAGACCGTGGCGAATGGCGTTTCGTCACGGACGGCGCTGGTGAGAGCAGTGGAATGAGCGCCATGCTCGGCAGCATCAATGGAATCAACGAGCCGCAATTCTGGATCGCGGTCCTTGAGATCATCTGGATCAACATTTTGCTGTCCGGCGATAACGCGATCGTCATTGCGCTTGCCTGCCGCAATTTGCCGCCCAAGCAGCGTCTCGGCGGTATGGTGATCGGCACCGCTGTCGCGCTGATCATGCGGTTGATTTTCGCCAGCGTCGTCTCGACCCTGATGACGTTCCCTTACATCAAGATCGTCGGGGGTGTGGCCCTGTTATGGATCGCGGTGAAATTGCTGGTTCCCGCCAAGGAAGCAGATCACGGCGGCGGCTCGGCCGACAATCTGTGGCGCGCGGTGAAACTCATCGCGCTTGCCGACATTGTGATGAGCCTCGACAATGTGATTGCGGTCGCCGCCGCCGCCAAGGGCAATTACGCGCTGCTGGTATTTGGTCTCGGCGTCAGCATTCCAGCCATTGTTGCCGGCGCAGCCGTTATCATGACGCTGCTGACTTATTTTCCACTTTTGCTCTGGGCCGGCGCTGGCTTGCTTGGGTGGATCGCCGGCGAGGTGATCGCCTCCGATCCGGTTCTCGTCGAATACACCGGGGTGTTCGGCGAAGACGGCCAGGAAAAAATCCGACTGGCCGGCGCGACGTTAGGTGCCGTCGGCACGGTGCTGGTCGGCCTTCGGTTCCGCGCTCGGCGGGCGAAACAATTGCTGTAGGCGTCGCAAAAGTTCCCTATCAGGCCTAGCCACACTTGCAGGCGGGCCGTTAGACTGCGCTTGCATCGGCCAGCAGGCCAAATAAACGAATTCCGCGCTCATCAGCCCGGACAAAGGCGCATAAGGTTCAGCGAGTGCCCGCGACCGTTGATATATCGCAGCCGTTTTTCTGGCTTGAGGTCCTTCAGGTCATCTGGATCAACATCCTGTTGTCGGGCGATAACGCGGTCGTGATCGCGCTCGCTTGCCGCGCCTTGCCGCCGCGCGAGCGCATGTGGGGCATGATCATCGGCGCCGGCTTCGCCTCGCTATTGCTCATTGTCTTCACCGGCGTGATCTCGGTCTTGATGACGCTGCCTTACCTCAAGCTGGTCAGCGCTTTGTTGCTGGTATGGATCGCGATCAAGCTGTTGGCGCCGCAAGCGCATGACGCCGAGGATACGCCGGAAGCGGCGCAGGATTTGTGGCGCGCCGTTCGCGTCGTCGTGATCGCCGACATCGTCATGAGTCTCGATAACGTGATCGCGGTTGCGGCCGTCGCCAAAGGCAATTACCTGCTGCTCACCCTTGGCCTCGCTGTCAGTATTCCGATGGTGATCGCCGGCAGCGCCATCATTCTCGCCTTGCTCGAGCGTTATCCGATACTGGTATGGGGCGGCGCGGCGATCCTTGGCTGGGTTGCCGGTGATATCTTCGCCAGCGACCCGGTCGTCGAGGGTTTTTTCAGCAATATTGCGCACGGGCGCGTCGAACTGATAGCGCAGATCACCGGCGCGGTGATCGTGCTAGTCTCTGGATATATCTGGCGGCGCAACCATCACGTTTCTCTGGAAGAGGCGTAACCGGCCGCCAATAGGGATGACATGAACGAGTCCGTCCGGTTACAACGCGCAGTGCGGATTGGTGCATCCGTCTGTCCGCACGATTGTCCCTCGACCTGCGCGCTCGAAGTTGAAATTCTTGGCGACGGCACGATCGGGCGGCTGCACGGCGCCAAGGACAATGCCTACACCGCGGGCGTGATCTGCGCGAAGGTCGCGCGCTATGCCGAACGCGAGCATCACCCGGACCGGCTGATACGGCCGTTGATCCGCGTTGGAACAAAAGGCGGCGAAAAATTCGAGCCGGCGTCGTGGGACGCAGCGCTTGATCTGGTCGCGGAAAAATTTCTCCAAG
>JBPCQM010000051.1:0-12325 GCA_050998115.1 Pseudolabrys sp.
CCCTCGGTGAGCGCGCGCGCGCCATAGGCGAGCCGCTTGCCGCCCGCGAAGGTGTCACGCACCAGCGGATGGGTCTTGAAGCGCTGGAATTCTTCGAACGGCGCCAGGTACGGATTGGCATAATTGAGATGCACGACGAAGCCGACCGACACCAGGTTGTCGTCGAGGTGATAGAGAAACGAGCCGCCACCGGTCGCGCCGTCGAGCGGCCAGCCGAACGAGTGCTGCACCAGGCCTTTGCGATGCTTGTCCGGCGCGACCTGCCAGAGTTCCTTCAGGCCGAGGCCGAATTTCTGCGGCTCGCGGCCATCGCCCAGTGCGAACTTAGCGAGCAACTGCTTGCCGAGATTGCCGCGCGCGCCTTCGGCAAACAGCGTGTATTTCGCGCGCAGCTCCATGCCGCGGCTGAAGCTGTCTTTATGTTGGCCGCTCTTGCCGATCCCCATGTCGCCGGTAGCAACGCCGGCAACCGCGCCGTTCTCGCCGTACAGCACTTCGGCGGCGGCAAAACCCGGATAGATTTCGACGCCGAGGGCTTCGGCCTTGGTGGCGAGCCAGCGGCAGACATTGCCGAGCGATACGATGTAGTTGCCGTGATTGCCCATCAGCGGCGGCATCAGGAAATTCGGCAGCCGCAGCGCGCTGGATGACGTCAGGTAGTAAAATCGGTCGTCGGCGACTGCGGTCTTGACTGGCGTCGCCTCGTCCTCGCGCCAGTCCGGCAGCAGCCGGTCGAGTCCGATCGGGTCGATCACCGCGCCGGAGAGAATATGCGCGCCGACCTCGGAGCCTTTCTCGACCACGACGACATTGATGTCCGGCGATATCTGCTTGAGCTTGATGGCGGCGGTGAGCCCAGCGGGACCGGCGCCGACGATCACGACGTCGAATTCCATCGCTTCGCGGGCGGGAAGCTCTTGCTCGCTCATGCGTTTCTCTCGACGGCGCCGCGTTTCAAGGACCTAACCGCAAGATGTTCCATGAATTTGATCCGCTGACAATCTGGCGTCGGTGGCCGGATCCATTCAAGCAATAGTGAACCCGGTCGCCGTCGATTGCGTAGCGTCCGCGCTATAATCGCCGCCACAGAATTTGAAAGGAACTCTTGCCATGAATGATATTACGCCACTTATCCCGCGCCAGCCTGTTCCCGCGCTCAAAGTCGCGCTCGCCGGCGGCGGCTCGTTCGATCTGGCCAGGGAGCAGCCAAAAAATTTCACAATGATCGTGTACTATCGCGGGCTGCATTGCCCGCAGTGCCGCAAGCAGTTGACCGATCTCGAGGCCAAGCTCGGCGACTTCGAAAAGCGCGGGGTCTCCGTGGTGGCCATCTCGGGGGACGATGCCGAGCGCGGCGAGCGCACTAAAAAAGAATGGAGCTTGCCGAACTTGCGGGTTGGCTATGGACTCGACATGCACACAGCGCGGGCATTCGGATTGTGGGTCTCCGCTGGCCGCGGCAAGACCTCGGCGGGGATTGAGGAACCTGCGTTGTTCAACGAACCGGGCCTATTCCTGATCCGTCCCGACCGCACGCTGTACTGCGCCAGCGTTCAGACCATGCCCTTTGCACGCCCGCAGTTCGCCGACCTTTTGACCGCGCTCGACTTCATCATCGAGAAGAATTATCCGGCGCGCGGCGACGTGCCGAATTTGCAAGCGCAAGCCGCGGAATAGCGAAGCTATCCACCGGGCCATTTGCACGCGTCCGGTGGTGGTGTTTTGATTCGGCGATGATCCCCAGCTGCGAAAACGCCGCGCGCGAATTGCTCGACTTCTATCTGGAAGCCGGCGTCGATGCCTTGGTCGGCGAAGCGCCGGTCAACCGCTTCGCCGGTCCGGATGCGCCGCCCGCGCGGGCCGAACCGGTTAAGCCCGCACTGCGCGCGCCGGAAATCAAGAGCACCGCCGCGATCGCGCCGCCGCCCGCACCCGACACCGCTGCGCTCGCAGCCGGCGCGGCGGTCAAAGACGTTACCTCGCTCGACGCGTTGCGCGCCGCGCTTGCCAGGTTCGATGGCTGCGCGTTGCGCGCTACGGCCACACAACTGGTATTCGCTGACGGCAACCCGCAGGCGAAATTGATGCTGGTCGGCGAAGCGCCCGGCCGCGACGAAGACATCGAGGGCCTGCCGTTTGTCGGCCGCTCCGGCAAACTGCTCGACCTGATGCTGGCGGCGATCGGGCTCGACCGCGCATCGGTCTACATCGCCAACATCATTCCGTGGCGGCCGCCGGGCAACCGCACGCCGACCCCGCAGGAATCGCAAATCTGCCTGCCGTTTATCCGCAAGCAGATCGAACTGGTCGATCCCGACATCCTGGTTTGCCTCGGCGGGCCGTCGGCGGCCACGCTGCTCGGCATAAAAGAAGGCATCACCAAGTCGCGTGGCCGCTGGATTGGCTATCACACCGGCAAGCGCGAGATCCGCGCGCTGGCCACGTTCCATCCGGCATTTTTGCTGCGCTCGCCGCTGCAAAAGCGGCTTGCCTGGAGGGATTTTCTGGCGGTCAAAAAAGCCCTAGCCGGCCAGCGCGGCTAGCCCTGCTTCATGTAGGACGGCGGCTCGCCGGTCAGGAAATCCTCGCGCACCGGCGCGAAGAAATCGATCGCCTCGGAGTCCTCGGGAAAATATCCTTCGTGCTCGACGCCACCCGGGATGACAGCGATATCACCGGCGCGCATGCTGCGCTTTTCCGCGCCGATGCGAAAATCCATTTGTCCTTTGACCATCCAGACGAATTGCTCATGCGGATGCTGGTGCGCCGCGGCATGCGCGCCGGCTTTCATGTGCCAATAGACCAGCGTGCCTTGCTTGCCGGACATGACCTGGCGGGAGATCTTGTCGTTCACCCGTTCCTCCGGCACCGACGCGAATTTCTCGAATCCGGCGATGATCATGCGACTACCCTCCCACTGCGAACTTGATGATGAACAATAGCGCCAAAATCATCACGGCGGGAGAGGCCTCCTTGACCCTGCCGGCCAGGATTTTCAGCACCGCGTAAGTGATGAAGCCGAGCCCAATGCCGGTCGCGATCGAATAGGTCAGCGGCATGGTGATGGCGGCGACCACCGCCGGGGCATATTCGGTGATGTCGTCCCAATCGATTTCCGAGAGGCCACGGGCCATCACACAGGCAACGTAAAGCAAGGCCGCCGCCGAAGCGTAAGCGGGGATGGTGCCGGCCAGCGGGGCAAAGAACAACGCCAGCAGAAAGAAGATCGCGACGAACACCGCGGTCAATCCGGTGCGGCCGCCGGCCGAGACGCCCGCCGCGCTCTCGATGAAGCTGGTCGTCGTCGAGGTGCCGATCAGCGAACCGAACATCGCTGCAAAGCTGTCGGAGATCAGCGCCTCCTTCATGCGCGCCAGTTTGCCGTCTTTCATCAGACCGGTGCGGTGGGTGACGCCGATCAAGGTGCCGGCATTGTCGAACACGTCGACGAATAAAATGGAAAAGATCACGAGCAGGAAGGTCGCCTCGCCGATTTTGGAGAAATCGAGCTGCAGCAAAGTTGGCGCGATCGATGGCGGCATCGACACCACGCCAGAGAATTTCGCCACTCCGAACGGCAGGCCGATGATGGTGACGGCGAGAATGCCGATCAGCGTGCCGCCGATGATGCGCCGATCGTTGAGCGCGGCAATCAGCACGAAGCCGAGCAGCATCAGGGCCGGCTCCCAATTACGCAGGTCGCCGAGCGTCACCAGCGTCGCGGGATGCGCGATTACCACCTTGGCTTCTTCGAGCGCGATGATGCCGAGGAACAACCCGACGCCGGCCGACACCGCGAGCTTCATGTTGTGCGGGATTGAATCGATAACATATTGGCGGATCTTGAACACCGAGATCAGGAAGAAGATCACGCCGGAGCAGAACACCGCGGCGAGCCCCTGCTGCCAGGTATATTTGTAGGTCAGCACCACCGTGAACGCGAAAAACGCGTTGAGCCCCATGCCGGGCGCCAGCGCCAGTGGATAATTGGCGTATAGCCCCATCACCAGCGTCGACACCGCCGCCGCGACGCAGGTGGCGACGAACACCGCGCCGGCATCCATGCCGGTCTTGGAAAGGATCGCCGGGTTGACGAACACGATGTAGACCATCGTGAGAAATGTGGTCAGTCCGGCGATGAATTCGGTGCGGACGCTGGTGCCTTGGCTTTTCAACCCGAAATAGCGATCGAGCGCGGAATCGAAACCCGACGCTCCCGTTCGTTTGGCTACGGTTTCGGCACCCGACGCGCCGGTTTTTTTGGCCATGGCCGTTCCCCATTTTTCCCATTTGAAGAATAGCGCGGCGGCCCGCCGCTTTCGCCGCCCGGCCGCGACTTGTCCACCAGTCGGCGCTATAGTCGGGCGCAACGGCCCTTGGGCAACACAGGCACGCTAGGCGGAGGCTGCGATGGATTTCGATCCCGTCATGCTGGCGCGGCTGCAATTTGCCTTCACCATCTCTTTCCACATTATCTTTCCAAGCTTCACGATCGGGCTGTCGGCCTATATCGCGACGCTCGAAGTTTTATGGGTGGCGACCGGCAAGGAGCTCTACAAGCGCATCTCGATGTTCTGGATAAAAATTTTCGCGGTGTCGTTCGCGATGGGCGTGGTGTCGGGCATCGTGCTGTCCTACGAGCTCGGCACCAACTGGAGCCGTTTCTCGGCCGCGACCGGCAATATCATCGGGCCGCTGGCCGGCTACGAGGTGATGGCGGCGTTCTTTCTCGAGGCGACGTTTCTCAGCGTGTTGTTGTTTGGCGGCGACCGGGTGCCGCGCGCCTTGCACGTTTTTTCCGCGATGGCGGTCGCCGTCGGCACCGCGATGTCGGCATTCTGGATCCTCTCGGCCAATAGCTGGATGCACACGCCGGCCGGTTACGAAATGCGCGGCGGCGTCGCCATGCCGCTCGACTGGTGGGCCATCGTGTTCAATCCGAGCTTTCCCTACCGGCTCGCCCACATGCTCAACGCCGCCTATCTCACCGCCGGTTTCTCGGTGCTGGCGGTCGGCGCACGCTATCTTCTGGCCGGAAAGCACATCGCCGAAGGCCGCACCATGATGCATATGGCGATCGGCTTGTTGATGTTTCTGGCGCCGCTGCAATTGTGGCTCGGCGATCAGCACGGGCTCAACACTCTCAAGCATCAGCCGATCAAGATCGCGGCGATGGAAGCACATTGGGACGGCAGCAAGCCCGGCGACTTCCACCTCTTTGCGTGGCCCGACGAGAAGGCCGGGAAAAACCTTTTCGAAATTTCGATTCCCCGCGGCGCCTCGCTGATCCTCACGCATCAGGTCGATGGGTTATTTCCCGGTCTGCTTAGCGTGCCGCCGCAGGACCGCCCGCCGGTGAAGAGCGTGTTCTTCGCGTTCCGTATCATGCTGGGGATCGGCTTCTACATGATCGGCGCCGCGTTGTTCGGCGCATTGCTGTGGTGGCGCGGCGCAATGACCGGCACACGATGGTATCTGCACATCGTCTCCCGCACCTGGTGGGTAGGCTTCGTTGCGGTGATCGCGGGCTGGCTGGTGACGGAGAGCGGCCGCCAGCCCTGGATCGTGCAGGGCGTCATGCGCACCGTCGACGCCAGTTCGCCGGTGCCGTCGGCCTCGATCGCGACGACGCTCGCTTTGTTCGTCGTCGTCTACGGCATCGTGTTCAGCGCCGGCAGCTATTACATCAATCGCATGATCAACCACGGCCCGACTGGCGAACTGGTCGAGCCCGGTTCGAAGGAAACCGGCGCCCTGGGGAGCCATTCATGAATTTCGCCTCCCTCGATTTCGATTTGCCGCTGATCTGGGGCGGCATCATCGGCCTTTCGGTTACGATGTATGTGCTGATGGACGGCTTCGACCTCGGCATCGGCATGCTGTTCGGTTTTGCCGAGGATGAGGCCGAGCGCGACCAGATGATGGCTTCGATCAAGCCGTTCTGGGACGGCAACGAAACCTGGCTGGTGCTCGGCGGCGTCGGCCTGCTGGTGGCGTTTCCGAAGGCTTATGCGGTGCTGATGCCGGCGGTTTATCTTCCGGTCATTGCGATGCTGCTCGGCCCGGTGTTTCGCGGCGTCGCCTTCGAGTTTCGCGGCCTGTCGGGCAGCAAACTAATATGGAACGCCGCTTTCATCGGCGGCTCGACCATTGCCGGTTTCGCGCAAGGCGTCATTCTCTCGATGGTGGTGCGAGGCGTGTCCATCGAAAACGGCGGCTACGCCGGCGGTGCCTTCGACTGGGCCAACTGGTTTGCGTTGCTGTGCGGGTTCGGCGTCGTTGCCGGCTATGCGCTGCTCGGCGCCACCTGGCTGCTGATGAAGACCAGCGGTGGTGTTTCCGAACGGGCGCGCCGCCACGCCAGATATCTGCTGCCGGCGGTGCTGCTGTTCATGGCGGCGGTCAGCCTGTGGACGCCACTCGCTGAGCCACGGATCGCCGAGCGCTGGTTCTCGCTGCCGAATTTCTATTTCCTGTGGCCGGTGCCGCTGGTGACCGCGCTGGTCGCGTTCGGGGCGTGGCATTGGCTCGCGAGCAACCGAGAAGTGCCGCCGTTCCTCGCGGCGATCGGATTATTCCTGCTCGGCTTTCTCGGTCTGGCGATATCAAATTTCCCTTATCTGGTGCCGCCGTCGCTGACGCTGTGGGACGCCGCCGCGGCACCGTCTAGCCAGATCTTCATGCTGGCCGGCACCGCCGTGTTGCTGCCGCTGATCCTCGGTTACACCGGGCTCATTTATTGGCTGTTCCGCGGCAAGGTGGGTGAAGGCGAGAGCTACCACTAGCAGAGCCACCGCCGTCAGCGGCGCGGCCCAGACGGCGCGTTCGGCGGCCGCAACACCGCCCAGCCGATGCGGATCAGCGGCAGGGTGCCCTGCACCGGGCGCGCGAAGGCGCGCGGCAGTTCGGCGACGACCTCGGGAAACTGCGAGCGCAGCGCGGCCGGCGGCGCGCCGGCGGTATCTGCAGCCGGCCACAGCAGCACCGCGCCATCGGCTCGCAAGGTCTCCGGATTAGCCCACGGACTGCGCTCCGGGTTGCGGTCGAAATAAAGGCTGGGCCGGCTCGGCGCGGCGAGCGCTACCAGCGCGGCGAGCCGCGAATCGCCGGCGACATAAGGCAACGGCTTGCCGGTGCGGCGCTGGAAATTGTCGGCGAAAAATTGCCCCATCGCATCGGCCGGTTGGGCGATCTTCAGATCGGCGCCGAATGTCCAGGGCAGCACCAAAAGGCCGACGACGATCAGAAAAGGCGGCAGCGTGAGCAGGCCGGCCCAGGCCGAACTGACCATCCGCTCGTTGAACAGCCGGACCTGGTCGCAGGCCAAAACGATTACCGAGAGCGCGCTGAACAAGACCAGCGGTGCGACCCGCTCCAGCGGGCCGGGATGGCCGGTCAGCGCGACGATCGTCACCGCGACCAGCGCCGGCCCGATAGCGAAGAACAACACAAAAAATCGCGCCGCGGGGTCGACCGGTGCGCGACCGATTTCCGGCGCGCGCTCGCGCCGGTTGGCGCGCCAGCGGCTCGCCAGCAATACCAGCAAACCAGCGCCGAGATGGCTGGCAGCAAGCGAAAGCGCAATCCAGCCGAGCGGCGACAAAGAGGAGCCGCGGGCGCCTTCGTCGAGCGCCGCCAGCACAACGGCAAAGGAACCATGAAGCCAGACCGCGTGCGGAAATACCGCGATCAACAGCAACACGATGGCGATCCACGGCTCGGCATGACGCAGAGCGTCGCGCCCGCGCGTGGTCAGCGGCGTGAACATCACGATCAGCGCGATCAGGATCAGGCCGGCATAGCTGGTGAGCAGCAGCAGGCCGAGCGCGAGCGCCAGCAGAAACCAGTAGCCGCGAGCGCCTTCGCCGAGCGCGCGCCAGTAATACAAAAGCGCCAGCCCCCATAACGGCATCGCCAGGATCGCCGGGCCGAAATCGGGCGACGGCACGTTGAAAGATCCGACGCCGACCATCAACAAGATCGCGAGCACGGCGTGCCGGGTGCCGACGATGGCGCGGCCGACCGCAAACACCGCCCAGAACGCGATCACCACGCAAATCTGCGACAGCAAATAAACACCGAACATGCCGCCGAACCGGAACGCGATCTCTCCGAGCCAGAACGCCAGCGGCGGCCCAAGATAGCTGCCGAGCCGGAATTCATGGCCGATCGCCAGCAGCGTCGGCACGTCGCCCGGCGGTGAACTGTAGAACAGCGAGGGGACAAACAGCCACAGCGCGGCTTGTGCCAACGTGGCGGACCAGAACACCACCGAGGGCCGGCCGCGCAAAAACTCAACAATCAGGGAGACGTAATGCATGGGCCCGCCAGGTGATGGCCCCGGCAGGGATAAAGAAGGCGCGCTAGCGAGGCAACAGAGTTTCGATCAGCGCGTCCTGATCCTGCGTTAAACCGAGCTTGGCGGCGACCGGCGCAAAGCTCCTGCGATGATGGCAGGTCGGCCCGAGCTTGTGCAGCGCACTGAAATGCTCGGGCACCGAATAGCCCATATGCCGCTCGAAGCCATAGCCCGGATGCGCGATGCCGATCCTTGCCATCAGCCGGTCGCGGGTCACCTTGGCGACGATCGAGGCGGCGGCGATCGAATGCACCAAAGCATCGCCCGACACCACGGCCTCGCAGTCGCAGCCGCAGTCGATCTTGATATTGCCGTCGACATAAACGAGGCACGGCCGCACCGGCAGCGACTTGATCGCGCGTGCCAGTGCCCATAGCGAGGCGCGCAGAATATTGTCGCGGTCGATGCGCTCGATCGAGCCGAACGCGACCGAGACGTGGGCGGTCGCGCAAATCTTCAGGTAAAGTTTTTCCCGCTCCTTGGCATCGAGCTTTTTGGAGTCGTTGAGCCCGCGCGGAATGTTGTCGGGATCGAGGATGACGGCAGCGGCCACCACCGGCCCGGCCAACGGTCCCCTGCCCGCTTCGTCGCAGCCGGCGACCGGCCAGATGCCTTTGTTGATGGCGCGCCGCTCGCGGCGAAATGATGGCCGCAATTCCGGCTCGTTCAGCGGCAGGCGTGGCGTCGCCTTCAACTTTTGCGCGGTCGCAATTCGACTCATATCGTGACAGTGCGCGGGCGCCAGGCCAAGTCAACGGCGGTGCCGTTGGCGCGTTGAATGTCGGGGAAAACACTTTCGTCATGCCCGGCTTTATGCCGGGGCATCCACGTCTTTCTTCCCTGCCAAGACATGGATGGCCGGGGACATAGACGAGCGTAGCGACGCCGTCCTTTAGACGGCTATGCCCGGCCGTGACAATTCATCTCAATCCGGAACTAGCAGCCGCCCGTCTTCCGTCAGCGGAAATTCCGGATTGAACGCGACTTCCCAAAGATGGCCGTCGAGATCGGCGAAATAACCGGAATAGCCGCCCCAGAACGCATCCTGTGCCGGCTTTCGCACCACGGCGCCGGCCGACTTGGCGCGCTCGATGACCTTATTGACGTCGGACTTCGAGCGGCAATTCCAGGCCAGCGCGACGCCGCGAAAACTTTCGGCCATGCTCTCGAACGCCACGTTGGCGTCTTTTGCCAGTTCTTCCGAGGGAAATACCGAGATCGCGCAGGCGCCGGCCTGGAAAAACCCCACGCCAACCAGATCCTTCGCCTTGCGGCGAAAGCCGAGCGATTCATAAAACGAGATGCTGCGCGGCAGATTGGTGACGCCGAGCGTCACCAGGCTCAGATTGCCCTCGGGTTCGCTCATAGCAAGAAGCTCATGCGAACAGGCTCAGTTGCGCCGAGTTCGGCTGTGGATGGCGGAACAGCGTGGTGTCGAGCTTACGCCGCTCGGTATTGAGGCCGAGCTTCTCGCAGGTGAGCTCGAAACGCCTCCCGATCAGCCAGGCGTACGGCCCTGAACCCTTCTGCCGCAGGTGCCAGGTCGAGTCATAATCCTTGCCGCCGCGGGTCTCGCGGATGATCTTGAACACCTTGCTGGCGCGGTCGGGGAAATTCGCGGTGAGCCACTCCTTGAAGATGTCGCGCACCTCGAGCGGCAGCCGCAGCAGCACATAGCCAGCCTCCTTGACGCCCGCCATTTTCGCGGCGTCGAGAATGCGCTCAATGTCCATGTCGTTGATCGCCGGAATGACCGGCGCGACCATCACGGTGGTCGGCACGCCGGCCTGCGACAACCGCCGCAAGGCTTCCATGCGGCGCATCGGCGTCGCCGCGCGCGGCTCCATGGTGCGCGCCAGCGTGGCGTCGAGCGTCGTCACCGACAGCGCCACCTTGGCGAGATTTCGCTCGGCCATTCGGGCAAGTATGTCGAGGTCGCGCAACACCAGCGCGGATTTGGTCACAATGCCGACCGGATGATTGGCGCGGTCGAGCACTTCGAGAATACGCCGCATCACCTGGTAGCGCCGCTCGATCGGCTGATACGGATCGGTGTTGGTGCCGATCGCGATCACCTTCGGCTCGTAATTTGGCGCGGACAATTCCTTTTCGAGAAGCTCTGCCGCGTCCGGCTTGACGAACAGCTTGGATTCGAAATCGAGGCCTGGCGACAGGCCGAGATAGGCGTGGGTCGGCCGCGCGAAGCAATAAACACAGCCGTGCTCGCAGCCGCGATACGGATTGATCGAGCGGTCGAAGCCGATATCGGGCGACTGGTTGCGGGTGATGATCTTGCGGGTGGCGTCGACCTGCACCGTGGTCTTGAACGGCGGCAATTCGTCGAGCGAGCGCCAGCCGTCGTCGAAAGCGATGCGGGCCAGCGGCTCATAGCGGCCCGAGGCGTTGGTCTGCGCACCACGGCCGTGGCGGCGCTCATAATCGACGGCAACGCCAAGCAATCCCGTGGTGTCGTCGGGCGGTGTACTGAAATCGCCCGCCGGCGCGGAGGGCAGTTGGGGGGACAACGCCGGCGGGCGTCTCAGGGCTGTCGTGGAGCGAGCCATGACCAAATCCTATGTTGCGATTGTGAACAAAACAAGAACAAACTGATACGCAACAAAACACGGTATTAGTCGTAGGGGTCGCATGTAGGAACCCCATGATATGGTGCAACCCGCGCCGACGAGCTCCGTTCCAAAGACCCGGTCATGCTGAGTGCGATTATCGCCACCCGCGAATCGGAGCGAACTCTGGTGCCGACGCTGGCGGCTTTGGTGCCGGGGGCGCTATCGGGTCTCGTCATCGAGGTGATTGTGGCGGACGGTGGTTCGCGCGACGCCACCCGGGAGGTGGCCGATGTGGCCGGATGCCGCTTTCTAAGCTCGCAAGCCGCGCTGGGCGCGCGGCTGAAACAAGCCGCCGTATTGGCCCGCGCGCCGTGGCTGTTGTTCCTGCGCGCCGGCACGGTGCCGGAACCCTCCTGGATTACCGCCGTTGGCCGCTTCATCGAGGAAGCCCGAAATAACAACAACGGTGGACAACGCACCGCCGCGTTTCGCGCCCAGACCTCCGACGGAGTGCGAAACCTGCTCGGCGCCATCCGCCCGCCCGGCCCCGACCAAGGCCTGCTGATTTCCCGCGCGCATTACGACGCGCTCGGCGGCCATGCGGACGGTGACGACTGCGAGCGGCGGCTGCTGCGCCGGCTCGGCTGGCGGCTCGGCAAGCTCGCCGCCAAGGCCATGCCGCCACAACGCTAGATGCTTGACTCAGTCAACTAACTGGTTGACTCTGTCAAACATGACCGTCGTAAGCCCCGAACGCGTCGCCGCGGTGCGCCGCTTCAACCGGTTTTACACCCAGCATCTCGGCGTATTGCAGGAGGACTGGCTCGACACCCCGTTCTCGCTGACCGAGGCGCGCGTTCTCTATGAACTCTCCCGTCGCAAAAAGGCGACGGCGACCGAAATCGGCAGCGAGCTCGGCCTCGACGCCGGTTATCTTAGCCGGCTGCTGCGCAGCTTCGAAAAGAAAAAGCTGATCACGCGCGTGCCCTCGCCTGATGACGCGCGGCAGAGCCTCATTGCGCTCACTGCAAACGGCCGCAAGGCGTTCAAGCCGCTCGATCAGCATTCTCAGGATCAGGTCAGCGGTACGCTGGCAAGACTATCGGCAACCGATCAGCACCGCCTTGTCGTAGCGTTGGGCACCGTTGAAAATTTGCTCGAAGCCATCCCTGCCGAAGAGCGCAAATATATCCTGCGCGCGCCGCGGCGCGGCGATTTCGGCTGGATCGTGACACGTCACGCCGAACTTTATGCGCAGGAATGCGGCTGGACCGAGCCGTTCGAGGGTCTGTGCGCGCAGATCGTCGCCGACTACCTCAACAAGCACGACCAGAAAAAAGAACGTGCCTGGATCGCCGAACTCAACGGCGAGAACGTCGGCTGCGTAATGCTGGTGAAG
>JBPCQM010000090.1:0-4928 GCA_050998115.1 Pseudolabrys sp.
GGTGCCGGTGTTCTCGCGCGGGCCCGGGCCGCTGCCGTCGGGACTGCCGGCGCAGGCGGCGAGCGACGCAGCAAAGCCGAGCGCGATAATCGCGCGCGAAAAATTCCGAACCGACATGGATGATCCCCCTGGAAAACCAAATCAACCCTCAAGCAGTCTAGCCAGAGCGCAGGATTAGGGCAAAACCGGGGCTTGCGGCGCAACCAAGACGCGTGCTTGGCGTTATTCCGCGCGTCAACCGGCGCTGGGGAGCTTTTTGGTGCTGCGGGCCTATCACGTCAAAAACGGCGCGCTAAACGCAGTTGACGGCGCCGTCGATGCGGCGGCGCTGCGCAAGGCGCAATGGATCGAGCTATGCCAGGCGAGCCCGGAGGAAAACAGGTTGGTCGAGGACACCCTCGAGATCGACACCAACCCGGTCAACAAATACGAACCGTTCCAGGTCTCCAGCCAATTCAGCGCGACCAACCGCCAACTGACGATGACCGGCTGCTGCTGACGGTCGATCAAGACAACGACCCACGCCTGCTCAAGATTCTGTTCGTGCGCGCCAAGGACGTCCTGGTCACGGTGACGCAGGACGGCGAAGCCGGCCTGAGCACGATCATCGAGGAATGCGAAAACTGCCTTTCGAACCGTTCCGGCCGCGACGACGTCTTTGCCACCATTCTCGACATGATCGTCGATCACACCGACAATATCCTGGACCAGGTCGGTTACGATCTCGAATCCATCAACGATTCGGTGTTTCAGCACCATCAAAGCCAGGCGCGCCGGCGCTTGCTCAGACGCACGCCGCGCATGCGCAATCGCCAGCTCGAGCATATTTTAACGCAGCTCGGCTCGAACCGGGAAATCCTCGTCAAGCTGCGCCGCAGCGTCTTGAGTTTCCGCCGCATGGCCGCGTTTCTGCGCGATCACAAGCCGGCAAAAGCGCTCGCCGCCCGTCTCGATATTTTCGAGCACGATCTCAAATCGATAGAGGAAGCCGAGGCCGACCTCGCGGCGACCGCCGGCTTCCTGCTCGACGGCGTCGTCGGCTACATCGGGTTGTTGCAAAACACCGTGATGAACATTTTGACGCTTGTCACCTTGCTGCTGACGCCGGCGATGGTGGTCGGCGCGATCTACGGCATGAATTTCCGGATCATGCCGGAATTGCAGTGGGCCTACGGCTACCCGATGGCGCTTGGGCTGATTGTCATATCGACGGCGGCGATGTGGCTGTGGGTGCGCACCCGCGGACTCTAGCCCGCCGGCAGCACCAGTTCGGCGCGAAGCCCGCCCGACGGCGCCGCGCCGAGCGTCAGCCCGCCGCCATAGAGCGCGGCAAGCTCGACCACGATCGACAGCCCGAGCCCGGAGCCCGGCTTGGTCGCGGCGAGCCGGCGGCCGCGCTTGGCGACCTGCTCGCGCTCCGAAGCCGTCAGGCCGCGGCCGTCGTCGTCGACCACAATGCGCACGATCCGGCGTTCGCTCGCCGGATCGGGCCGCTCGCACGCCACCTCGATCGACACCCGCGCGGTGCCCCACTTGCACGCATTGTCCACCAGATTGCCGATCATCTCCTCGAGGTCGGGCCGCTCGCCGCGAAAGCGCGCCTTGGCGTCGGCAGATTCCGCAACATGCACGTCGATCGTAACGCCTTTGTCGCGGTGGATTTTTTCCATGGTACGCGCCAGCGCGGTGACGACCGGCGCGATCTCGGTGAGGCTGCCGACCACCGTGAGCCGCGCCGCGAGCCGCGCCCGCTCCAGATGACGCGCCACCTGGTCGCGCATGATGTCGGCCTGTTCGAGCACCTTGGCGGCGAGCGTATCCTGTCCGCGCGCGGTGGCTTCGTTGACCATCACCGACAGCGGCGTCTTGAGCGCGTGCGCCAGGTTGCCGACATGGGTGCGGGCACGCTCGACGATTTCCTTGTTGGCTTCGATTAGCGCGTTGGTCTCGCGGGCGAGCGGCGCGATTTCTTCGGGGAATTTGCCTTCCAGCCGCTCCGCGGTGCCGGCGCGAATCGCGGCGAGGCTTTCCGAAATGCGCTTGAGCGGCGCCAGGCCGAACCGCACCTGGAACATCGTGGTCAGCAGCAACACCGCCGCCAGCGCGGGAAACGTCAACACCAGCGCCTGGTCGAACGAGCGGGTCTCTTCGGCGATTTCGGCAGCGTCACCAGCGACCGAGACCAGATAATGGCCGTCCTCGCCGAGATCAATATTGCGCTCCAGTTGCCGCAGGTGCTGGTCCTCCGGCCCGTCGACATAACCCTCGCGTGAGCCGGCCGCGGTCGCCGCCACGCCGCGATCCTGCAGATGCGGCAGGCCGCCGTCCCACAGCGAGCGCGACGAGCGCACCTCCGGCTTGGCGGTGTCGAGCTTCGTCACCTGCCAGTACCAGCCGGACAGCGGCAGCTCGAACAACGGCTCGCCGAGCGATTGCGGGAATTTCTCGCCGGCTTCCTCCGGCGCCGCGACGTCGGCCACCAGCGTGCGCAAGTAAACGCCGAGGCGGCGATCGAACGCGCGCTCGACCGCCTGGCGGTAGAGCGACGACAGCACGATGCCGGTGATGAGGAGAATGACGACCGCCCAGGCGGTCGCGGAGAGAAACAGGCGCAGCGCGAGGGAGTTGGCGCGCATCAGGATCTTTTTCTGTCATGGCCGGGTTCGTCCCGGCCATCCACGTCTTTGTCAAAGAAAGCAAGGCGTGGATGCCCGGCACAAGGCCGGGCATGACGAATGTGGAAAAACTTAGCGCGCATCAGCTCATGCGCCGGGCGGCGTCAGCAAGTAGCCAAGCCCGCGCACGGTCTGGATGATCTCGACGCCGAGCTTCT
This sequence comes from Pseudolabrys sp., assembly GCA_050998115.1. Lineage (GTDB taxonomy): Bacteria > Pseudomonadota > Alphaproteobacteria > Rhizobiales > Xanthobacteraceae > Pseudolabrys. Next base: position 2,834 of record JBPCQM010000090.1, read on the forward strand.
TGCGGATGCGGCCGACGAACACCTCGATGGTGTTGCTATCGCGGTCGAAATCCTGATCGTAGAGATGCTCGACCAGTTCGGTGCGCGACACCACGCGGCCGGCGTGATGCATCAGATAGGCGAGCAGCCGGTATTCGTGACTGGTGAGCTTGACGTAATTGCCGTCGACCGCGACACGGCCGGTGCGCGAATCGAGCCGCACCGGGCCGCAAACGAACTCGCTTTTGGCGTGGCCGACCGAGCGGCGCAGCAGCGCACGCACCCGCGCCAGCACTTCCTCGAGATGGAACGGCTTGGCGACATAATCGTCGGCGCCGGCGTCGAAGCCCTGCACCTTGTCGCTCCAGCGGTCGCGCGCGGTGAGCATCAGCACCGGCATGGCGCGTCCGGTGCGGCGCCAGGCCTCCAGCACCGAGATGCCATCCATCTTCGGCAGGCCGATGTCGAGGATAACGGCGTCGTACGGCTCGCTCTCGCCGAGATAGTGACCCTCCTCGCCGTCGAACGCGCGATCGACCACGTAACCGGCCTCGGTCAGCGCGGTCGCGAGCTGCCGGTTGAGGTCTGGATCGTCCTCGATGACGAGGAGGCGCAAGGCGGTGTTCTCCGGTCAGCCGCCGCCGACCACATTGCCATTGGCGGCGTCGACGGTGGCGCTGGTCACTTTGCCATTGCGCGAGAGCAGAGTCAGTACATAGACGAGCCCATGGGGGCCGTGGCAAAGCCGCGCCCGCACCACCTCGGACTTGGCCACTTCGGACTTGGCTTTCTCGGACTTAACTTTATCGGACTTGGCTCTCGGACGGACGGTTGTTATCGCCTGCGCCAGCGGCACCGCTTTGCCGGCGGCCACCGCCTCGCGCTGCGCCTCCTTGCCGAGGCAGGCGAGATGCAGATCCGCAGCGAAAGCGGGCGCGCCCGCCAGCGTGAAACCGGCCGCGAGGGCGATGGCGAAGCTAAAGAGTCGGAGGCCGGGCATGGTCGGAGTCTAGGCGCAATCCGGTGAACGCGGTCTGAACGCGCGAAGCAAGGCCTGCGTTCCGTCAAGACGAAAAGCCGGTAAACGACGCAAAGGCGTCAAGCGGCGCGCGTGGGCTACGCCATTGGTTAATCGGCGCCGCCTCGTCGGCATGGCCGAGCGCCATGCCGGAATAAATCATCAAATTGTCGGGAAGTTCGAGGAAAGCGCGCACGGTGGCGTGAAACGACACCCAGGCCTGTTGCGGGCAGCTGTGCAGGCCGTGGCCGCGCGCCAGCAACGCGACGGTTTGCAGCAGGCCGCCGATGTCGGCCCATTGCGCGGGCCCGTGGACCTTCTCGCGCGCGAAAAACAGCCCGACCGGCGCGCCGAAAAACTGCCAGTTGCGGGCGAACTGCCGGTAGCGCGCCGGTCTGTCGGCGCGCGGAATGTCGACAGCCTTGTAGAGCAGTTCGCCGACCTCGAAGCGCCGCGCGTGATAGGGCTCGCCGAGCGGCTCGGGATAGATCGTGTAGTCAGTGCCCTCTCCCTTGGGCAATTCGCTCATGCGCGGCGCCAGTTGCGCCTTCAGTTTTTCCAGCGGCGCGCCGGCGATGGCATAGATGCGCCACGGCTGCATGTTGCCGGCCGACGGCGCGCGCGCCGCCAGTTCGACGATCTCGCGGACGGTTTGTTCGGGGACAGGAGTTGGCAGGAAAGCCCGGCAGGAATACCGGGAGGCAACGGCCTCGCGCACATCCATGGAAAAGCTCCGCGTTTGTGCGCGGAGTGTGGCGGGCGGGCGAACGGGAGGCAAAGAGTCTTTTTGGCTATTTACGCTTGGCGATGGCTTTAACAACATCGCCCACAATCGTCGGCGCCGCCTGCCCGGTCGCGGCCGCCAGTTTCTCCCTGGAGCGGCCCGAGACGTAAACGCCGAGCACGCCGAAGCGCGCCGCCATGTAGGCCATGATCAGGCCCGACAGGTTGGCGAAACCGCTGACCGCCTGCGGCGTGCCGGACCACAGCGCATGAAACAGCGCGACGCCGAAGCCGGGACATTCGAATAGCGATAATTCCAGCGCGTAGATCGGCCGCCACCAGCGTTGCAGCAGGTCGCCGCTCGCGGCCTTGGCG
>JBPCQM010000132.1:0-3927 GCA_050998115.1 Pseudolabrys sp.
CCCTCTCCCCTCGTGGGAGAGGGTGGCGAGCCAACGGGTCCGTGCGAAGCACGGCCCGATGACAAGCTCCGCGAGCCGGGTGAGGGGGTGCCGACAAACGACGAAGCGCGAACCCCCTCACCCGCGCCTTCGGCGCGATCTCTCCCCCCAAGGGAGAGGTGAACTGAGTTCGCGGCGCGGCCTGTGTCATCATTAAATTTTCGGCATGAAGTTGGGGTGGATCACGGCGCCGTCGCGGGTCAGCGCCGTGCCTTTGACCAGCTCATCGTCCCAATTGATTGCCAGCTTCTTTTCCTTCTTGTCGATCAACGTGTCGAGGAAGGTCAGCAAATTCTTGGCGTAAAGCGCTGACGCCGACGCGGCCAGCCGCCCCGGCACGTTGAGATAGCCGACGATCTTAACACCGCTCACCACGGCGACTTCGCCGGGCTTGGCGCCCTCGACATTGCCGCCGCGCTCGACCGCGAGATCGACGATCACTGAGCCGGGCTTCATCGAGGCCACCATGTCCTTATTGATCAGCTTCGGCGCCGGGCGGCCGGGAATCAGCGCGGTGGTGATGACGATATCCTGCTTCTTGATGTGCTCGGCGGTCAGCGCCGTCTGCTTACCCTGATATTCCTTCGACATTTCCTTGGCGTAGCCGCCGGAGGTTTGCGCGTTCTTGAATTCCTCGTCCTCGACCGCGAGGAATTTGGCGCCGAGGCTTTCGACCTGCTCCTTGGTGGCGGGCCGCACGTCGGTCGCGGTGACCACCGCGCCGAGCCGGCGCGCGGTGGCGATCGCCTGCAACCCCGCGACGCCGACGCCCATGATGAACACTTTCGCCGCCGGCACGGTGCCCGCCGCCGTCATCATCATCGGCAGCGCGCGGCCATATTGCTCGGCGGCGTCGATCACCGCGCGGTAGCCGGCAAGATTCGCTTGCGACGACAGCACGTCCATCGATTGCGCACGGGTGATGCGCGGCATCAATTCCATCGCGAAGGCGACCAGCCCGGCGTCGGCCATTTGCTTGAGCGCGGCCTCGTTGCCGTACGGATCCATAATGGCGATCACCAGCGCGCCCTTCTTGTAGTCCGACAGCTCGTTCGGCGCCGGTCGGCGCACCTTGAGGACGACGTCGGCGTCCTTGACGACGTTCTCGCCGATGCTGGCGCCGGCCGCCTCATAGTCCTTGTCGAGTATGCCGGATTGCGCGCCGGCGCCGCGCTGCACCGCGACCTCGGCGCCGAGCGCCTTGAGCTTTTTCACCGTATCGGGCGTTGCCGCCACGCGCGGTTCAGCCGGGTCGGTCTCGGCGGCAATCGCGATCTTCATAGAAGCACTCGAACTTTCAATCCTGTCATACCCGGCACTCGGGTCCGGCTCGCCGGCCCGAGCACAAGCCTTGTGCCGGGGCATCCACGCCTTGTTCTAGGACGCGGATGGCCGGGACAAGCCCGGCCATGACTCATTCGCGGTTCAGACGAGAAAATACGCCATCAGGATCAGGATAATCGGGATGACGATGACATGCCATTTCACCAGCTTGAGGAACATCAAATAGGTCTGCTCGTGGGTCTCGTAGTCATTGCCCGGAGCGGTCGCGTATTCGACAGTGCCGTGGTCGGCCATCGCTTGATCTCCATACGATCCAAAGTCGATCTAAGGCCGGAATTAGCGCATATGGGCCATCAGGGCAACGGCGGCCGCCATCAAGCTCACAGCCCTGCCCGCTTCAGCGCGGCCTTTTGCCGGGATGCCACTTTGGCGATGCTGAACTCACCGATCGCCTCGTTGAACAATTTGTAGAAATTCAGTTCCGCCGCGAGATGCAGGAATACCGCGCCGAGCCCGATGGCGGCGCGGTCCATGAAGACGAATTCGCGCGGCACCGTGACCGGCCCTTTGGCCGAACTTTGGGCTTTCAGCGCCTGATGCACCCGGAAAGCTTCCTTGCGGCCGTAGGCTGACGGCTTCACGCCGTCGGCGATGGTGCGCACCCGGTTGTCGAGCAACGGGCCATAAATGAATTTTGCCCAGATGTTGAGGGTGTCGATCAGTTCCTTGTTGAGCCGCTTGAAGCCCCAGGTTTCGTAGGCGTGCACCACGAGGGCGTCGTCGCCCCGCTCCAGCCCGCGATAGAGATCGACTACGCCGCCGACGAAACTCGGCGGGAAAACCCGGATGCAGCCGTAGTCCAGCAGATTGATACCGGCCGGCCGTGAGGTCTCGCGCGGACTGTCACCTGCCTCCTCAAAAACGGAATAATTGCCGAGATGCGGATCGCCGTGGATGACACCGAAGCGCGAGAATGGCTGCCACCAGGCGGTGAACATCGCGGTGGCGAGCTCGTTGCGCACCGCCAGCGCGTCGTCTTTGTGCGCGAGCAATTTGCGGCCGTCGAGCCAATCCATCGTCAGCAAACGCCCGGTCGACAATTCCGGCCAGACTTGCGGAACGCGGATCGCGCGCTCGTCCGTCAGCATGTCACGGTAGAGCGCGACGTGCTTGGCTTCGCGATGGTAGTCGAGCTCCTCGCGCAGCCGCGCCGCGATCTCCTGGCCGATTTCGCTGGCGTCGATCGCCGGATCGAAGCGTTTGCGGATCGCAAACAGCAACTGCAATTGACTCAGGTCCGCCTCGACCGCCGACTGCATGTCGGGGTATTGCAGCTTGCACGCCAGATCGCCGCCATCGAGCGCCTGCGCGCGATGCACCTGGCCGAGCGAGGCGGCGGCGGATGGTTGATGCTCGAAACTCTGGAACCGCTTTTCCCAGCCGCCCCCCAATTCCGCCGTCATGCGCCGCTTGACGAAGCCCCAGCCCATCGGCGGGGCCTGGCTTTGCAGCTTCATCAATTCGGCGGCGTATTCCACGGGCAGCGCGTCCGGAATGGTGGCGAGCAGTTGCGCCACCTTCATGATCGGGCCCTTCAGCCCGCCGAGCGCCGCGGCCAGCGCCGTTGCGTTGCGGCCGCGGTCCTGGGTGCGGCCCATCAGCCGCGAGCCGGCGACACGCGCGGCGATGCCGCCGACATTGGCGCTAACACGCGCGTAGCGCTTGGCGCGGGCGGTGAGGCGATTGCGTTCGCGGTCGGGCATGATGTGGTAGGAATATAGGAAGAGCCGGAGGACGACACCATGCGCGGCCGGTTTATCGTGTCATTTTGCCTGGCGCTTATCGCCTGCCCCGCCCACGCCGCAATCTGGAGCTGGGGCTGCCAGGGCCAGCTCGGCGACCGGCAGATCGTATTCGATCGCGACGCGCTCTACGTGCTCAAAGCCGGCACGGTCAAGAAAGTCCCGGCGAAATTCACGCCGGCATCGTTGGACGACGCCGTGGCGGCGGCGAAACAGGACAAGGAGCCGATCGCGACCTATCAGGCGTTGAGCGGCGGCGGCGGATTCGAGCGCGCCATGGAGTTCATCCGCTCCGAGCAGGACCAACGCAAAGCCGTATTCCTCGAAAAGTCGTCAAAGCGAAACTCGCATAAGCACAGATTGGTTTGCGGCCGCGACGAAGACACCGAAATCACCCGCAAGGTCTACAGCTATCGGCGCGAGGACGAGCCCGCGCGCGACATCACCATGCAATGCGTCGAATACCAGCTTTCGACCCGCGGCGGGCGCAAGGGCTGCGAATAACTTGAGTTGCGCAGGGCGGCGATTTAGCGGCCGGCGGCGGCACCGCGTTTGAGTGCAACATCGGCGGCCGAGCAAAACGCCCGCACCTCGGCGGCGCTGGCGGGCTCGCCGCCGGCGGCGCGCACCAGCCGCACGGCCTCCTCGACCAGCGCCCGATTGCTCTCGCGCGCGCCCCACGGCCGGTCTTCAAGGCCAACCCTGATGTGCCCGCCGCGCTCGACCGCCGGCTCAATCAGCGGCCGGATATCGACGCCAAGACCGGCGACCATCCACGGCGCGCCGGCGGCGCAGTCGCCAA
>JBPCQM010000225.1:0-6932 GCA_050998115.1 Pseudolabrys sp.
CGGTCAGGGTCCGTTCCCGCACTTGAGCACCCGCCGTCGCGGGCAGGGCGGTCAACGCGGCCAAAGTAGCCGCAATGAAAAGCTTGCGCATTGTGTCTCCTCCAAATTTTTCGCCATAGAAATGGAACAACGCGCGAAAGATCAAGAAGTTCAATCGATAACCAGGCGTTCAGCCTAACGACTGGTAACAGCATTCGCGGGCTTTGCATCTTCACGCAACGTTCACCGTTGCAAATAAATCTAATGTTTATGCTGTTATTTAAGTCGATTTTAGACCGCGCCCTCTAAGTTCGGCACATGGAGCGGGGAAACAGGGCCCTCGTTACCGGTGCAAAAGAACAAATAAAGGGGCGTTGGACATGAAAGCCGTTGCGAAGACGGTCGAACCCGCTGAGCGCGAAGCGAAGTTCGATCACATCCGGCCGCTATATCTCGAAGCTTTGACGTTGGTTGAGCGGCTGCATCGCCGGCTGCTCGACGTCATCAAGGACGAATTCGACCGTCGCGGCCGCGCCGACATCAATTCCGTGCAGGCGCTGCTGCTTTACAATATCGGGGACAAGGAATTGACGGCCGGTGAGCTGCGCACGCGCGGCTACTATCTTGGCTCGAACGTCTCCTACAACCTCAAGAAGCTGGTCGAGATGAGCTTCCTCGATCATCAGCGCTCGCGCGTCGATCGCCGTTCGGTCCGCATCAAACTGACCGCGAAGGGCCAGGAAGTGCGCGACATCGTCGAGACGCTCTACCAGAAGCACGTGCGAACGGTGGAGCAGGTCGGCGGCATCAATGCCGACGAGTTTTCCACGCTCAACAAATCGCTGCACCGGCTGGAGCGGTTCTGGACTGACCAGATTTTGTACCGCCTGTAACAGGACCTCGGGCGCAACTGATTTGGTTGGAATGACTTAGGCCCCGGCGGAAACGCCGGGGCTGTTGTTTTGGCCTTTACCCCCAGATATTGCGGGTTCGGGTTGTCCCATGCCAATACTTGGCGCTTGGTGGCCCATATGGTAGTTCCGGCGATCCCCGGGGAACCCGATGTCGGCGACTTCCAATCCTGCGCCCAGCGCCAATTCTCAGACGATGTTTGCCGCGCCGCTGCGCGACATCGACCACGAGGTCGCCGACGTGATCGGGCTCGAGCTTGGCCGCCAGCGCGACGAAATCGAACTGATCGCCTCGGAAAATTTCGTCAGCAAGGCGGTGCTCGAGGCGCAAGGCTCGGTGCTGACCAACAAATATGCCGAAGGCTTGCCGGGCAAGCGCTATTACGGCGGCTGCCAGTTCGTCGACATCGCCGAGCGGCTGGCGATCGATCGCGTCACCAAATTGTTCGGCTGCAAGTTCGCCAATGTGCAGCCGCATTCCGGCGCGTCCGCCAATGCCGAGGTGTTCTTCGCGCTGCTGCAGCCCGGCGATACCTTCATGGGACTCAATCTGGCGGCCGGAGGACACCTCACGCATGGATCGCCGGTCAACATGTCGGGCAAGTGGTTCAAGCCCGTGCCCTATGGCGTGCGCCGCGACGACCATCGCATCGACATGGACGAGATCGAGAAACTCGCGAACCAGCACAGGCCGAAGCTGATCATCGCCGGCGGCTCGGCCTATCCGCGCATCATCGACTTCAGGCGCTTCCGTGAAATCTGTGACAGCGTCGGCGCGTTGCTGATGGTCGATATGGCGCATTTCGCCGGCCTCGTCGCCGGCGGCGCGCACCCTTCGCCATTTCCACATGCTCATGTCGTCACTACGACGACGCACAAGACGTTGCGCGGTCCGCGCGGCGGCGTCATTCTTTCGGACGATGAGGCGATCGCCAAGAAACTCAATTCGGCGGTGTTCCCCGGCATGCAAGGCGGCCCGCTAATGCACGTCATCGCGGCGAAAGCCGTGGCGTTTGGCGAGGCGCTGCGCCCAAGCTTCAGGCTCTACGCCAAGAATGTGGTCGAGAACGCCAAGGCGCTGGCCGAGACGCTGAAATCCCGCGGCCTCGATATTGTCTCCGGCGGCACCGACACGCACCTGATGCTGGTCGATTTGCGGCCGAAGCGGCTGACCGGCAGGGTCGCCGAATTGGCGCTCGGCCGCGCCCACATCACCTGCAACAAAAACGGCATCCCCTACGATCCGGAAAAGCCGATGGTGACTTCGGGTGTGCGGCTCGGCACGCCGGCGTGCACCACGCGCGGCTTCGGCATCGCCGAATTCCGCCAGGTCGGCGATCTCATCGTCGAAGTTCTCGACGTGTTGTCGCAGAAGCACGTCGATGAGGATTCACTTATCGAAGCCGCGGTGCGCGATAAAGTGAAAGCCCTGATTTCGCGATTTCCGATTTACCAGGGCTGAACCAATGCGCTGCCCAAGCTGCGGAAGCCTCGACACGCAAGTCAAAGACTCGCGGCCGACCGAGGATTCCGCGGTGATCCGCCGCCGTCGCGTCTGCCTGACCTGCAACTTCCGCTTCACCACCTTCGAGCGCGTGCAACTGCGGGAACTGACGGTGATCAAGCGCAACGGCCGCCGGGTGCCGTTCGACCGCGATAAACTGATGCGCTCGGTGCAGGTTGCGCTGCGCAAGCGTCCGGTCGATCCGGAGCGCATCGAGCAGACCGTCTCCAAGATGGTGCGCGAACTCGAGAGCCTCGGCGAAAACGAAGTCTCGTCGGAGGCGATCGGCGAGGCGGTGATTGCCCATCTGCGCGAGCTCGATGACGTGGCTTATGTGCGTTTTGCGTCGGTTTATCGCAACTTCCGCGAAGCCAAGGACTTCCAGGCCGCGCTCGATGAATTGTCCGGCGAAGACGACAAGCCGGCCGCGCCGGCAAGAAAATGAGCGACGTCGCCCTTCCGGTGCCAGCGCCCGAGGCTGCGGCTGCCGTCATCGATCCCGATCAGCATTTCATGACGATGGCGCTGGCGCTCGGCCGGCGCGGGCTTGGCAACACCTGGCCCAATCCTGCGGTTGGCGCCGTGGTCGTCAAAGATAGCATTGTGCTCGGCCGCGGCTGGACCCAACCGGGCGGACGCCCGCATGCCGAGACGCAAGCACTCAAGCGCGCCGGCAAGGCCGCTGAAGGCGCCACGATTTATGTCTCGCTCGAACCGTGCTCGCACAAGGGCAAGACGCCGCCTTGCACCGACGCCATACTGCGCGCCGGTATTTCGCGCGTGGTATCGGCGATGCAGGATCCCAATCCGGAAGTGGGCGGGCAGGGACACCGCAAGCTTTCGGAAAATGGCGTTCGCGTTGATATCGGCGTCGGCGCGGACGAAGCGAAACAAATTCACGCCGGGCATATCCGCAAGATTACCCAAGGCCGCCCCCACGTGATGCTCAAACTCGCGGTGTCGGCTGACGGTAAAGCCGGGCTGGCCGGCCGGCGTCCCGCGGCGATCACAGGCGAATTGGCGCGCGAGCGCGTCTGGCAGTTGCGCTCGCGAAACGACGCCATCCTGGTCGGGATCGGCACCGTGCTGGCCGACAATCCGGCGTTGACATCACGGCTGCCGGGCTTGTTCGAGCGCTCGCCAGTACGCGTCGTGCTGGATTCCCAACTTAAATTGCCGATCGCCAGCCATGTAATGGCGACCGTGCGCGAGACGCCGACCTGGGTATTCGCCTCGCGCGGCGCCTCGACGATCGCCGAAGAGATTTTGCAGCAGCGCGGCGCCAAGGTGTTCCGGGTTGGCCAAGTCAAGGGCCGGCTCGATCTGGACGAGGTGCTAAAGGCTCTGACGGGTGAGGGCGTCACCCGGCTAATGGTCGAGGGAGGCCCGACCGTGGCGGCTAGTTTTATCGAAGCCGATCTGGTGGATGAGGCTGTGCTGCTGCACGGCGACAAGTCAATTGGGCCAGAAGGCATCGACGCGCTCAGCGGCCTGTCGCTCGGCGCGCTAACCGGCCGCTTGCAAAACCGGGCCACCGAACAACTCGGGTACGATCGCGCCGAATTCTTCGAGCGCGCGTGATGTTCACCGGGATCGTCACCGATATTGGCGAAGTCGTCTCGGTCATTCCGCGTGCCGACAATCTCCAGCGGCTCAAGATCGCCTGCAAGTATCCGCGCGCCTCGATAGCGGACGGCGCCTCGATCGCCTGTTCCGGCATTTGCTTGACGGTGGTCGAAAGCGGCGAAGACGAGCGCACCTGGTTTGCCGTCGACCTTGCCGCCGAGACGCTGGCGCTCACGACGGCCGGGACATGGAAAGCCGGCAGCAAGGTCAATCTTGAGCGTTCACTCAAAATCGGCGACGAGCTTGGCGGCCACCTGGTTGCCGGCCACGTGGACGGCATTGCCGAAGTCGTCACACGAGAGGTCATGACGGAGATGGCGTGTCTGACGTTGCGTGCCCCCGCGGCGCTGATGCGTTTCATCGCAGTCAAGGGTTCGGTCACGCTCGACGGCATCTCATTGACGGTCAACACTGTCGACCGCGACGCGTTTTCGGTTTTGATCATCCCGCACACCTTGCAGCTGACAACCTTTGGCGCGCTGCGCAAGGGCGACTCGGTCAATCTCGAAATCGACACCATGGCGCGCTATGCCGCGCGGCTGGCCGAGTGGCGCTAGCTCTGATCCGTTGGGACTTGTTCGCGGCGCGCGCGCTTGTTACCACCGCGCCTCACGGAGACGAGCATGGCCAAGAAGCGTCGCGTTACGCAAAAAAAAGCAAAACAGGGCAAGATGCGCGTCCTCGTGGTCGAGGCACGTTACTATGAAAATATCGCCGAGCAATTGCTGAGCGGCGCGATGCGCGCGCTCGACGAAGCCGATGCGGAGGTCGAAAAGATGGCGGTCCCGGGCGCGCTGGAAATTCCACCGGCGGTCGCGATCGCAGTCGAAGCGGCCGTGCGCCAAAAACGGCCATATGACGGCGTGGTCGCGCTCGGTTGCGTCATTCAGGGCCAGACGTTTCATTTCGACGTCGTCGCGATGCAGTCAGCCCGCGCGCTGATGGATTTTTCGGTTACGCACCGGTTGCCGGCCGGCAACGGCATTCTCACCGTCGACAACGAGGCGCAAGCGCTGTCACGCGCCAATCTCGACGACGGCGACAAAGGCGGAGAGGCGGCAAAGGCGGCGCTCGCTCTCATTGCGCTCAAGCGCGGCGGGGACAAACGCTGATGGCCACCGGCGCGCCGCTTAATACCAAAGACCTGCGCAAGGCCAACAAGCGCGGCGCGGCGCGGCTGGCGGCGGTGCAAGCTCTTTATCAGATGGACCTTGCCGGCACTGGCGTGAATGACATCCTTGCCGAATTCGAGAGTTACTGGATCGGCCGCGAGGTTGAGGGCGCGCAATATCTGCCGGCCGAGGCCAGGTTTTTCCGTGACATCGTCAACGGCGTCCTCGAGGATCAGCGCACGCTCGATCCGATGATCGACGACGCACTGACGAAAAGCTGGCCGCTCAAGCGCATCGAAACCGTGCTGCGCGCGGTGCTGCGCGGCGGCGCCTACGAGTTGTCGAAGCGAAATGACGTGCCGGCCCGGGTCGTCGTTTCTGAATATGCCGACATTGCCGCGGCTTTCGTCGAGCGCGACGAGACCGGCATGGTCAACGCGGTGCTCGATCAACTCGCGCGGCAATTGCGGCCGGCCGAGTTTGACCGCGCCGCTGGATAACGCCGTGGCTACGCGCGCCGATTTCCGCTCAGGTGAAGATCGCCTGATCGCGCAGTATTTCGGGCCTTGGGCCACCCACCCCGGCGCGCTCGGGCTTGGCGACGACGCCGCCTTCGTCAAGCCGCCGGCCGATTGCGATCTGGTGCTGACAACCGACGCGCTGGTCGAGGGAGTGCATTTTTTCAAAGACGACGAACCGGGTACATTGGCGCGCAAGGCGTTGCGGGTGAATCTGTCCGATCTCGCGGCCAAGGGCGCCAGGCCGCTCGGGTTTATGCTGTCATTAGCGTTGCCACAGGAAAGTAGTGGCGATTGGCTCCGTGAGTTCGCCGAAGGCCTCAAAGCGGACGCGGAAGCGTTTTTCTGTCCGCTGTTCGGCGGCGATACCGTTCGCTCTCCCGTCATTATGCTTTCGGTCGCAATGTTCGGTGCGGTGCCGGATGGTACAATGGTGCGACGCGCCGGCGCGACGGCCGGCGACAGCGTCATGGTGACGGGAACTATCGGTGACGCCGCGCTTGGCCTGAAGGCGAGGCGAGACGAACTGCCGGAATTGCCGGCGTCTGCGCGCAAGCATCTGGTGTCGCGCTATCTGCTGCCGCAGCCGCGCACGGCGCTGGGCGAGGCGATCCGCCTTCACGCATCGGCGGCGATGGACGTATCCGACGGGCTAGCCGGCGATCTCGCCAAGCTTTGCGCGGCGTCGGGAGTTGCGGCGCAAGTCGACGCCGGACGAATTCCGTTGTCGGACGCCGCCAAGGCCGCGCTGGCCAGCGACCTGGCGTTGATCGAAACCATCCTCACCGGCGGTGATGACTATGAGGTCGTATGCGCCGTCGCGCCGGACAAAGTCGCAGCCTTTGCGGCCGCGGCGAAAACCGCCGGCGTTGCGCTCACCAAAATCGGCAGCTTCGAGAACGGCGAGGGCGCGAAATTTATCGACGCCGCCGGAAAGCCATTGCAATTCAAGCGGCCGTCATTCAGCCATTTCTGACGCACGCGGACGCGCTATAGTGCTCAAACGACGATCGGGAGTGAAAAATGCACGGGGTGACGCCTAAGGGCGCAAAGAAAGCGAAGGGAAAGCCGGCACCAAAAAATTCAGCCGAGCCGGCGAGCGCGCATTTCAGCCCGACCGCCTATCTGACCAATCCCGACTACCTCGCGCGACACAAACGCTTTCCGACTTCGGATTATCTGCGGCGTGGCGCGCCGCGCAACATCCCGCATTTCTCGTTTGAATCTGGCGATACCGGCGGAGGAGCAAACATCGGAATCGTGCCAAACTGGACGGTGTTTT
>JBPCQM010000029.1:0-4019 GCA_050998115.1 Pseudolabrys sp.
CCAATGCAGGGGCGAAACTGGTGCTGGCGCCGGACTGGAAACCGATCACCTGGACCGAGGCGGAACGCAAGAAGGGCCAGGCCTGGGGGCTGAAAACAATCGAGTCGTTCCACACCCGCGGCATGCCGGAGGTGCCACACAAATGAAAACCTCCGTCACCCTGAGGTGCTCGGCCAAAGGCCAGGCCTCGAAGGGCGACGGCCCGTGCCTGTCATCCTTCGAAGCTCGCTTGCGCTCGCACCTCAGGATGACGATCTAGGTCCATGCTCGGAATTCAATGACCAACCTTTCCAACACCCCGCGCTTTGCCTTCATCGGTTTCGGCGAAGCCGGCCAGGCGATCGCCGGCGGACTGCGCGAGGCCGGCATCGAGCGCATCGCCGCCTGGGACATTCTGTTTCCAGCCGCCGAGGGCGAGCGGCTTAAAAGCGCCGGCGAAAAAAATGGCGCGGCGCTCGCGTACTCCGCCGCCGAGGCGGTGCGCGAGGCTGATATTGTCGTTTCCGCGGTAACGGCGGCGTCGAGCGTCGAGGCGGCGCGTTCTGTCGCGCCGCACCTCGCGAACAATCCGTTCTATCTCGACATCAATTCGGTGTCGCCCGGCCGCAAGCAGGAAACCGAAGCGCTGCTCGGGAGCAAAGCGCGCTACGTCGACGTGGCGGTGATCGCCGCGATCCTGACAACCCGCCACCAGACGCCGATGCTGTTGGCCGGCTCGCATGCGCAAGCGCTGCTGCCGGTGCTAGCCGCACTCGACATGAAGCTGTCGATCGCCGGCGACCAGACCGGCGCCGCCGCCGCGATCAAGATGATCCGCTCGGTGATGGTCAAGGGCATCGAGGCGCTGACGCTCGAATGTTTCCTGGCGGCGAGCCGCGCCGGCCTGCTCGAGCCGGTGATGGCCTCGCTGAAGAACAATCATCCGACGCTCGATTGGCCGGCGATCGCCGATCATACGATCGAGCGGATGGCCACGCACGGCGAGCGGCGCGCCGCCGAGATGGAGGAGAGCGCGCGCACGCTGCGCGAACTCGGCGTCGAACCGCTGATGACGGAGGCGATGGTGAAGCGACACCGGGAGATGGGCGAGATCGGCAGGACCGACGCGGTGCGCGAGGCGAAGACGCAAGGCCACGCGCCGCTGCTCAAGGCGGTCAGCGAGGCGAAGGACGTTAAGTCATAAGTCTCTTTGTCATTCCGGGACGGCGCGTGAGCGCCGGACCCGGAATCCATAACCCCGGTCTGTGTTTATGGATTCCGGGCTCGCGTGCCAAAGTGCGTCGAAGACGCGCGTAAACGCGCTTATGGCACGCGCCCCGGAATGAAAGGAGCGCAAACGCAAACGGGCCGCTGCGCCGCGAAGCAGCCCGTTCACATCCCGGTCCTTCACATCTTATTTCTTGCGCGGCGGAATCTGGATGAACTCGGCGAGCTGCTCCTTGGTCAGCGGCTGGTCAAGGAATTTCAACTTCACCGCGTCCGCATTGGCGGCGTCGAGATCGGCCATCTGGTCGGATTGCAACGCCGCTTTCGGCTGGAATTTATGCGCGGATTCCGTCACCAGTTCGAGCGGGCGCCTGATCTTGGCGGCATACATCTCCAGCGCCTTGGGATCGGCATACATCCAGTCGACGGCTTCGCGATAGGCCTCGACAAAGCGCATGATGGCGTCGTGCTTGTTCTTGAGCGCGTCGGCGTTGACGATGATGGCGCGCACCGTCTGGCCCTTGAGCGAGGGCACGTCGCTGCCGCGCGCCACCATGCGGATCTTGCCTTCCTGCATTTCCTGCAGGCCAAACGGCGGCGCCGCCCAGCCGATATCGACCTGGCCGGACATCACCGCGGTCAGCGTCGCCGCGGGGCCCCCGGTCGCGGTCGGTTTTGCCTGGCTGCCAAGCTCCTCGTGAAAGGCGACCACGATGTTGTTCGAGCTGGAGCCGTTGGTCGAATAGGCGATGGTGTTCTTGTCGGTAGCGTCCTTCAGAGTCTTGAGCGGCGAATCCGCCTTGACGTACCAATAAAGATCGCCGGTGCCGGTAAAGGCCGGCAGCAGAATGCGCACCGGCGCGCCTTTCGAGAAGGCGCGCATCGCGCCCGCCACCCCGACGCCGCCGCCGAGATCGGCGCTGCCGGAGATCACCGCCTGGATGGTTTCGCCGGCGCCCTGCGTGCCGGTGACGTCCAGCACCAGGCCGTGCTTTTTGAAGATGCCGGCGTCCTGCCCGAGCGTCGGCGGCTGGTTTTCCCAGTTGTTGATCTGGCCCATCACCATCTTGAGCTGGTCCTGCGCGGACGCCGTGGTGACAGCGAGCGCGAGCGGCGCCAGCAGGCCAAGCGTGATACCGATGTTCTTGCATTTCATGTGCGTTCCTCCGAAATTTTGTTGTTGGTTTAACGGCTATGCTTATTCAACACCCGAAGCCGCCGGGATGGGAAGGCCGTCAGCGCGATTTGCGGCGCGTCTTGCCCTTGACGGACCGCGAGGCGGCACGCTTGCGCGCCGGCGGCAAACCGCCGGCCCTCTCCAACCGCACGGTCCAATATTCCCAGGCCCGCGCCTGTCCGGTGGTGCCGGTGGCGATGCCGAAGCATTTTTCTACTTCGACCGCCGACAGCGGATCGACCTTGCCGTATTGCGCCGCTCGCACCTGAAAGTCGGCATTGAAGGACGAATACATGCAGCGGAACACGCAGTCACGCACGCTGCTGCCCGCGACCGTGACGCCGTGACGGTTCATCAGCACCATCCAGTGCTTGCCGAGCCGCCTGGCGAGCGAGGCGCCCTCCTCGCGCTTCACCACCAGCAGATTGGTGTCGCCGAACTCCTCGCGTTGGTCCCAGAACGGCGGCTTGGCGCCGCCGGTGGCGCCGAGATGAAACACCGGGGTATAATCGGCGCCGGTGATGAGCAACGGCATGAAAGCCGGTGAATGGTGATGACAGACCGCCATGACATCGGGCCGCGCCTTATAAATCTCGCCGTGAATCACGCGTTCGGAATAAAGCGGCGGCGTTTCCTTCGGCACCGGTCTGGAATCCAGCGTGTATTCCAGAATGTCGGAAGGCTCGACCAACTCCGGCGCGCGCGAGCGCGACAGCAGATAGCGGTTCGGGTCGCCCGGATGGCGGGCGCTGACATGGCCGAAGGCGTCGAGCACACCTTCATGACCGAGCATCCGGTTCGCCAGCGCGATCTCGTAGCAAAGCTCGTCCAGTCCCACGGCATTTCCTTTTTGGCTGGGGCGCGGCAGCGGTTGGATGCCCGAGTATAGGTCGCGATGGCGGCAAAATGTTCGAACCAGAAAAGCTCGCAACCGATACAACCAAAAGTTTAGTCCAATTTTAGCGATCGGACACAACCTGTAGCGGTGTGGGGGCCGAAAATGCGTTGCTTAGATACTAAATCTTGTGCATGGAACGATTTTTCATTTCAGCTATTTACAACGTGGTTAATCCGAGGAAAAATGAAGGCAGCTAAGTGGCTTACATGGTTAATGGGGTAATCCGATGAAGCATCTGTATTCCGCGTTTTTGGCTCTGCTGGTCGTCGGATCGGCGGCTCTGACGCCGGCCCTGGCGGACGGCTACCGCTACGACGCCGGCTGTAACTGCAACCGGCCGGTCTCTTCCACCCGCACCGTTCGCGAGGCTCCGCGGGTGATCGTCAATACCCGGGTGGTCAATCACAACCGCACGGTGACCCGCAACCGCACGGTTGAGGAAAACCAGCTGGTCGTCCACGTCCGGCCGGTGATCCGCCGCGAGATCGTGCTGCATCGCCAGCACGTCCACGTGCAGAACATCGTCACCCGGCGGATCAACACGATCAACCGCTTCCGTGAAGAAGAGCGTTTCGGCGGCACCACCAATCGCTACGCCACCTCGACGACTTCGAACACCATCTATCGCACGGTGCAGGGTTCCAACTGCAACTGCGGCGGCAGCGAACGCGTTGCCGTCGGCGGCGGTTACCGCGAGGGCGGCGAGGGTTTTCGCGAAGCGACCTATCGCTACTGATC
>JBPCQM010000039.1:0-5683 GCA_050998115.1 Pseudolabrys sp.
TGTGAACCCCCCTCGGTGGCAGTTCCTGATTTATTGGCACGACCCAGGAATCTTTTGGTTCGCTGGTCGAAGTGATGAAACAGTACCACGAAAGCGGCGCGATCCTGATGCGCTGCGATCGCTTCGATGAACCCCGCCAGATCGGTGCGGTTTCCAACTGCTTTAAGAGCGCTCGACATCGGCCTGTCGGGTCGTCCCCAGGTTCGGAAACGGCCGGACTGGCGAAACGATCCGTTAAAATCGTCCCTCTGAGCGACCGCTTGCATGCCGATTATACGGCACCGGACGGCTTTGGATCATGAGTGATCCAATCGATCGTCCACCCCGTAATGAGCCCATAAAGCGCCGTTCCGGAAGGGGATCCATGCAAATTCAGGCGTCAGGGCCGCTAAAAATTGCAGTAATTGGCACCGGCATTTCGGGCATGGCGGCGGCGTGGCTGCTGTCGGCCCGCCATGACGTGACCGTCTACGAACGCGCCGATCGCATCGGTGGCCACAGCAATACGGTCGACGCTAAAACTCCCAGCGGGGTGGTGCCGGTGGACACCGGCTTCATCGTCTACAACGAACAGACTTATCCGAACCTGACAGCTTTGTTCGCACATCTTCAGGTGCCGTCCGAACCATCGGAAATGTCGTTCGCCGTCTCACTCGATGGTGGCGACCTGGAATATTCCGGCAGCAATCTCGCTACGGTGTTCGCCCAGAAGCGAAACATCTTGCGTCCCCGCTTCTGGTCGATGTTGCGCGACCTTCGCCGGTTTTATCGCGACGCACCGGCGGACTTGCATTGCTTGGGCAGCAAAGCCACGCTCGGCGACTATTTGAAGCTGGGCGGCTACGGCGACGCTTTTCGCGACGATCATTTGCTGCCGATGGCGGCGGCGATCTGGTCAGCTTCCGCGCAGGCGATGCTCGATTATCCCGCCGCCGCTTTCATCCGGTTTCATGACAACCATGGGCTCCTCAAACTTAAAGACCGTCCGATCTGGCGCACGGTGCGCGGCGGCAGCCGTTCCTACGTGGCCCGGCTGACTGAGTCTTATGCCGGCGGGATCCGCCTCAACGAAAATATCGTGTCGATCAGCCGGCAAGCCGGCGGGGTCGATATTCACACCGCCGGTGGCGATACGCAACGATACGATCATGTGATCATGGCCACGCACGCCGACCAGGCGTTAGCATTATTGGCCGATCCAAGCCGTCGGGAGCGCGCACTATTGACGCCGTTCCGCTACCGCCGCAACCTTGCGGTATTGCATTGCGACGAGGGGCTGATGCCGCGGCGGCGGGCGGTCTGGTCGAGTTGGAACTACATCGGCGAGCGCAATGGCGCCGCCGCAGGCGGCGTCACCGTTTCATACTGGATGAGCCGCCTACAGAATTTGTCCTGCGATACGCCGCTCTTTGTGACGCTTAATCCGGCACGGCCGCCGCATGCCGGCACGATTTTCCATTCGGAAATGTACGAACACCCGCTGATCGATTCCGCGGCGTTGGCAGCGCAACGCAGCCTTTGGTCGCTGCAGGGGCGTAACCGCACCTGGTTTTGCGGTGCGTATTTCGGCGCGGGCTTTCATGAAGACGGCCTGCAATCCGGCCTCGCGGTCGCGGAAGCGCTCGGCGGCGGGCGGCGGCCCTGGAACGTCGCCAATGAATCGGGCCGCATCCATCTCAACGCCGATCACCAGAGTCCGGCGGCCGAGCCCGTGCCATGAACATGCCGTTGACCGCATCGTTTACCGCGTCCTGCCTGTATTTCGGCACGGTGAAGCACCGGCGCATCAAGCCGCGCGCCCACAAGCTCCGCTATCGCGTGTTCTGGATGCTGCTCGATCTTGACGAACTGCCGCAGATCGGCCGGACGTTGAGCGTGTTTTCGCTCGAGCGATTCAATCTATTCGGATTCTACAATGCCGACCACGGCGACGGCTCCAGCCAGCCGCTACGCGCACAAGTCGAAACACACCTTGCGGCCGCCGGACTCGACCTCACGGGCGGAACGATTTGTCTACTCTGCATGCCGCGCATTCTTGGCTTCGTCTTCAATCCGATCAGCGTTTATTACTGCTACCGTCAGGACGGCGGACTCGCAGCATTGCTTTATGAGGTGCACAATACCTTCGGTGAGCGACACAGTTATCTGATCCCGGTCGACGCCGCGAGCCGCGGGCCGTTGGAGCA
Source organism: Pseudolabrys sp. (assembly GCA_050998115.1). GTDB lineage: Bacteria > Pseudomonadota > Alphaproteobacteria > Rhizobiales > Xanthobacteraceae > Pseudolabrys. The sequence goes on from JBPCQM010000039.1 coordinate 2,187, forward strand.
ACAGTGTGCCAAGGCGTTTTACGTTTCGCCGTTCATGGACATGGAGATTGCCTATACCTTCCGCGTTCAGCCGCCGGCTGAGCGCATCGCGCTCGCCATTGCCGGCTCCGATACGCAGGGCCCTGTCATCGTCGCCTCGCTCGCGGGAAGCCGTTACGCTCTCACCGACGCTGCGCTCCTTGGCGCATTCGTTTTGTACCCGCTGCTGACGCTCAAGGTGATTGCCGGCATTCACTGGGAGGCGCTGAAGCTCTGGATAAAGGGAATGCGGCTTCGCCAGCGTCCGCCGCCGCCGGCGCCGGTCACCATCGTGCGGCAACAGGCTTTACGGACACCCCATGTCTGACATTCGCTCGATTCCATCACGCCCGGCCCTGTGGCAGAGTCCGTCGCGGCACTCGTCCCTCCTGTTGCGTCGGTTGCAACGGTTGTTGTCTTGTGTCGTATGCGGCGACATCACGGTGACCCTGCCGAACGGCCGCAGTCTGCGCCAGCAGGGAACGAATGCAGGTCCCAGCGCCAAGTTGGTGGTGCGGCGCTGGCGCACAGTCTGGCGGCTGATGATTGGCGGCGAACTGGCGTTCGCGGACACATTCATTGATGGCGACTGGTGGACGCCTAATCTGCTCGACTTCCTGGAATTCGGCGCCCGCAACGAGCTGAGCATGCAGCGGGCGATTTCCGGCTCGCTGCTGCAGCGGCTGCTTTGCCGCCTGCAGCATTGGCGGCGGCGCAATACGCGCCGCGGCAGCCGCCGCAATATCGCCGCGCATTACGATCTGGGCAATGCATTCTACGCGCAGTGGCTCGATCGCGGCATGAATTATTCGTCGGCGCTGTTCTCGCACGCCGACCAGACACTCGAAGCCGCGCAGCTTGCCAAGCTCGAACGCGTTGCTGAACTACTCGATATTTCCGGCGGCGAGCGCGTGCTTGAGATCGGCTGCGGCTGGGGCGCGCTGATGGAGCGTCTGTTGCCGATGTGTGATGTTACCGGCATTACCTTGTCCGTGGAACAGCTTGTCCACGCACAACAGCGTACGATTCAGGATGGCACCGAGCATCGCGCGAAGGTTCGCCTGCAAGACTACCGCGACATTCGCGAAACCTACGACCGGATCGTGTCGATCGAAATGATCGAGGCAGTGGGCGAGCGCTATTGGCCGATCTATTTCGCGAAATTACGCGATGCGCTAACGGACGGCGGTACGATTCTGTTGCAAGCAATCACCATCGCCGAAGGGCGCTTTGCGAAATACCGCAATCAGCCGGATTTCATTCAACGCTACATCTTCCCCGGCGGCGTTCTGCCGACCGTCGACATTATCCGGCGCGAAGCCGCGAAAGTCGGTCTGCAATTGGTACTGCACCAGCCGTTTGGTGACAGTTACGCGCGGACCCTCGCAATCTGGCGTGAGCGGTTCCTGGCTTCGTGGCCGGCCATCGAGCGGCTCGGCTTCGACGTTTCATTCAAACGGATGTGGGAATATTACCTTTGCTATTGCGAAGTCGGCTTCCGCAACGGCGCCATCGACGTCGGCCTCTATAAATTTCAGACTTTTCCGCGATAATATCCTTCAGCAGACCGCTTACGCGCATGGCAGAGAATATTGTTGACCTGCAGGACTTTCAGCCGATCCGCCGGCAAGTCGAAACGCGTTGCAAGATCGTCGTATTAATTTTCCGGAATGCGCAGCGTCTCGACCCCGTTGGCTTTCAGTCTGACGGCGGTGGCGACAATATCGTCGCTGGCAAAGGCGATGTGCTGAACACCGGAGCCGAAATACTCCGTCACAAACCGCGACGACTGCGTGCGTTGGCTTTGCGGTGCATTCAACGCGATGCGCAACGCGCCGTCGGCGGTTTTGATGACCTGGCTGCGCACGATGCCGCCAGGATCGGTGATGTCGACCTGCGGCGTCTTCCGCACATCGAGCAACGACGTGTAGAAGAGCAGCCACGACAACATGTCTTCGTAATGCATCGACTGCAAGATATGATCGACGACGGTAAGGCCAGCACTGGAATCCTTAGTGACAAGCTTCGCCGGCTCGAAAACAATGTCCCAAACCTTGGCCAATTCGCTTGTCGCGTCGAGGAAATAGAGCAGGCTGCCGCCGAGCCCGCGCACCGCCGGAATTTTGAGTTCGCCCGGTCCGACCTTGCCGCGGAACGGCGTGTCGCAGAGTTTTTCGGCGCGGTCGAGCGTCGTCGCCGCGCTCTGCACCTTGAGGCTGATCGCGCAGACCGACGGCCCATGCGTAATGTAATGCGAATGTGCGAAGCCTTCTTTTTCCTTGTTGATCACCAGATTAATCCGGCCTTGCGTCCAGTGCGCCACCGCTTTCGATTTGTGCTGCGCGGCGTTGTAGAAACCAAGCCCCGAAATAAATTGAGCCAGCTCATCTGCGATGCGATCGTCGACGGCGAATTCGATGAATTCAACCCCGAGACATTTCGAGCGCGGCGGCAGGGTCGGAAAGCCCGGCACCGCGCTGCCTTGGCCGCGCATCTGATCCATTAGGTAGACCAATGACCGTTGGCCATCGACCGCAACCGAGCGCGGCGAGCCGGCGCGGAACTGGTCGTTAAAGATTTCGAGGGACAGCTCGCTGTCGTAACCGGTCGCTCGCACCGCCTCCATGAACTCGACAAGCGGAAAGTCGCCCTGCCCCGCGAACAGCCGGAAGGCCTCGACTGCCTGATGCACGCATATCCCGCCGCCGGTCAGGACATGGGCACCCTTGGCGGCCGCCGCCTTGATGAAGGCGGTTTCGATCGGCGTGTAGATGACATCGGCAGCCCAATGGCCCGCGTGCAAAGCCGACACCGGAACCGGATTGCCCGGAAACCCATGCATACCGACCGGAGTGGCATTAACGATGCCGTCGGCCGCTGCGACTTCGCGCTCGATCACGCCGGCAAGACGGCAACGCGCATCGCCATAGTTTCTCGTCAATTCGTTGAGAAGCGTCGTGGCTCGCAACGCATCGCGGTCATATAGAACGAGCGTCGTCACACCGAGATCCATCAGCGCAAAGGCCACCGCACGACCGGCCCCGCCGGCTCCCATCAGTACTATGGTCGCCGCTTCCGCCCTGGCACGGCCAAGGCCGTCCTCGAAGCTGCGGCGAAAGCCGCGACGGTCGGTGTTGTAGCCGGTGGTGCGGCGGTCCGCGGCTATCGTGACGGTATTGACGGCGCCGTTCTGCACTGCCTCCGGATCGACCGCATCGAGCAACGCCATGATGTCCTGCTTGAACGGAAAGGTCACGTTGGTGCCGGCAAAGCCCGCGGTCTTGACCGCGGCGAGCAGTTCAGTGAGGCGCCGCCCCTTGAGTTGGTCGACGTCCATCAGATGGTAATAGCCGTCGATGCCGGTGGCGTGGAAGGCATCATCATGCAGAGCCGGCGAAAGAGAGCCCATAATGTTTGCGCCGATCAGCCCAACCAACATCTTGCGCTGGTTCATGACGCCACCGCCGGCTGAGCCAGGC
>JBPCQM010000041.1:0-13748 GCA_050998115.1 Pseudolabrys sp.
CGTAATTCCGCGGCGGCATCGTCCGGATTGCCGGCGATGGCGAGAAAACGCTCGATCAGCGCGCGCAGGTCGCGCGGCAGCCTGGCGCTGGCGCCGAGCGCAGCCTGTTCGAGGAAGCGGTCGGCGATTTCACCGACCGAGCGGCCGCCGACTGCATTGATGCCGGCGATCGACAGGAGATCGGTGACCAGCGCGTGCGCGCCTTTCGGGTCGGAGCCGGCGAGCGCGGCGAGCACGCCCTGATATTCCGGGCGGCCATTGGTGCCGCCCAGCACCAGGCGATCGAGATCCTGCGCCAGATTGCGCTTGCGGTTGAAATCCTTGATGAGGCGGCGCTTCCACGCCGGCGCCAGATCGAGCGCGGCAATAAGGGCGTTAAACAACGCGACGTCACCCATCGCGATGTCGGGCAAAACGAGACCATAATGCGCAGTCGCTTCGAGGCCGAGCGACAGCATCTCGGCGTCGGCCGCCGGTTGGTCGGCGCGGCCGTACGACTCGATGCCGGCTTGCAGGAATTCGGCGCTGCCGTCGGCGCGATGACGGAACACCGGCCCGAGGTAGCAATAGCCGGCTGGCTTGCCGGCAGCGGGCGAGGTGAGATAATCGCGCGACACCGGAATGGTCAGGTCGGGCCGCAAGCAAAATTCGCCGCCGCCGGGCGCGGTGGTTTGGTAAAGGCGCTTGCGGATGTCTTCGCCGGACAGATCGAGAAACGGTTCGGCGGGTTGCAGGATTGCGGGCGCCAGGCGGCGATAGCCGGCGCGCTCATAGGAGGCGACCAGCGCCTCCGCGCGCATATCCGGCTTGCTCCCATCCGCTGGGCCGCCTGCGTCCATCGCCGTTCCGTCCAATTTTCCAACCGCGGCAGCCATTTAGCATGGCGAATCTAAGGATTCGACGCAGTGCCGGCGTTTATCGGCTCGCGGCAGCGGCAAAACTGCGCGCGTCGTTAACGCACCGTCGTTCGTTCAAATTTGGCCCGTCAGTGTCTTTTTTATAGAAGCCGCGAATGGGCCATAACCCATTCAAATGAAACACAATTTCAATCTTGGGGGCGTTCAATGGTGGCGACGGGGAAAACCAATGGGCAACAGAGTCACGCGTGATGTCGTCGAAGGTTTTATGACGCGCTGGCAAAGCGCGACTTTGAAACCGTGGCGTCCTACATCGACGACGCTATCGCCTGGTCGATCAGCGGGCCGGTCGACCTGCTGCCGTTCTGCGGCGAGCGTCAGGGCAAGGCTGCAGTGCTTGACGTGATCGTCCGGCAAGTGCGGAAATCCTGCCGATGCAGAAATTTGTCGCCGACATCAAGTTGATCGAAGGCGACCGCGCCGCCATTCTGGGCCGGCTGCATGCCAAGCACTACGCTGACGGACGCACCATCAGCTACCGCATTGCGCATTTCATGAAATTCAAAAACGATAGACTGGTGGACTACCGTTCTGTGCTCGACAGTTTCGACGCTGCCGAACAAGTGCTCGGCCATCGCCTGGATGCGATGAATGGCGCTGGACCGGCGAGCGCACAGGGCAGCCGGGTGGCGGTCTGATCCGCTACGACCGCGCGCTGACCGTTACGTCGACCGTCATTCCGATAAAATCCGTGCCGGCGCCGGTGAACGATCCCGCAATTGGAATCGCCTGCGAGGGGTCGCGGGTGACGGCGACGCGGATCAGATTCTCGCCGGCGATCAGCCCATTGGTCGGATCATATTCGACCCAGCCGGCGCCCGGCAGATAGACGTCGGCCCAGGCGTGGGTCGCGCCCGCGCCCTGCATCGTGCCGCTGCCGTCGTCGAGCTTGGGGTCGTAGAGATAGCCGGTGACGAACCGGGCGCCGAAGCCAAGTGTGCGCACCGCCTCGATGAACAGCAGCGCGAAATCCCGGCAGGTGCCGCTTTTTTTCTCCAGCGTCTCGATCGGCGACTGAATGCCCTCCTCGTAACGCTCGGCGTAGGCGAATTCGCTTTTGATTGCGAAGTTCATGTTGGACAGCAGATTGTAAGTCGACATCGGGCTGGCGGTGACAAAGCGCTTGGCGAAGCCATCCACCATCTCCTGCGAGTCGGGATAATGGCGCTCCAGCAACTGGCCCAGATCGGTGCGGTCGTTGGCGGAATAGACGAACGGATAGTTCTGCGCTTCCGGCGCGAGCGGGAACACCGGGCGCGACAGGCCGAAGCGCTCGAGTTCGAGCGTGCTGACGATGGCCAATTCCGCCGCCTGCACCCGAAAATCGACCAGCGCGACCGAGTTGCCGAACACGTCGTGCAGCCAGCGGGTTTCGCCGGGCGGCGACAGCGACAATTCAGCGCCGATCAGCCGCAGGTCATGGCTGTCGCGCGGCCGCAGCATCAGCCGGTGCGGCCCGAAAAATACCGGCCGGCCATAACGATAGGTCGTGGCGTGTCGAACCGTCAGGAATTTCATCGCTTGATCCGAAGCCGCCGCCGCTGCGTGGCCTTATCCCTGATCTGGGGCCTTGAGTTCCGGCTGGCAAGCCGGGACGGCGGCTTGCGGGGCCGCTTCGGCGGCGCCTGGATCGATTGGCGGCTCGGCGGCCGGCTTTTTCGCGGCCCCTGCGGGCGCGGCCTATTACGACCCGGTACGCCGGACCATCTTGATCGGGATGGGATACCAGTCGGCCGCCACGGCGAGCGCTTTCTTGTTCTGGAGGGGCTTACATTTCAATTCGGCGCGAAGCGTTTGGTTCCGGACGTCGATTTCAATTCCGGCGCGGCGTAGAATTGCCGCCCGATTCCAAACAGGAGCCCTTCATGCGCATCCGGTTTGCCATGTCCGCCGTGTTAGCCGCCGCGGTCGTCGCCTCAATTCCGGCCGCGGCGCTCGACATGCCGTCCCGCAAGCCGGGCCTATGGGAAATGGGAATGTCGTTCGAGGGTGGCGCCGCGGCGGGCCACACGATGACCAGCCAGCATTGCATCGACGCCAACAGCGACAAGGCGATGAACGCGCTGGGCTCGCCGGCCGACAAATGCACTAAAATGGCGCTCGACAAGACCGCGAGCGGCTATGTGTTCGACAGCGAATGTGACGCCGGCACCGGCCCGATGCAATCGCATGGCGTCATCACCGGCAGCTTCGACAGCGCCTACACCATGGACATCACGGCGAAGCATCTTGGCGCGCCGCCGCCCGGCATGCCGGCAAGTTCGCACATGAAAATCGCCGCGAAATGGCTCGGCACCTGCAAGGCGGATCAGAAGCCGGGCGATGTCATCATGCCGAACGGCATGAAGATGAATCTGCTGGAGATGAAGGGCCGTGCGCCGGGCGGCGCGCCGCCGAAACCCTAGCGTGTTTTCCGCTCGTCCCCGCGCAAGCGGGAATCCAGAGAAAAAGAACTGGGTCCCCGCTTTCGCGGGGAAGAACGGATTCAGAAAATGACGGCTACTTGATCCCGTGCCGCTTGAGCACGTCGCGCACGGCGTCGACCAGCTTGGCTTCCGGCACCGCGACCTGCGCGTGCGCCTGCTTCTTCAGATGTGCATCGCGATCCGCCGTGCCGCTCGGCGCGGCGCCGGCGATCAGGTCGCGGATCAGAACTTGAGGCGGGTTAGCTGCCTTCTCGTCAGGCCCTTGAATGACGGCGCAGGGTGACTTGCGCTTGTCGGCGTATTTGAGCTGCTGGCCGATGCCGTGCTTGTGGTTACCAAGATACATTTCGGCGCGGATTGGCGGACTGGCGCTACGCAACGCTGCGGTTAGCTTTTGTGCCTGTGTCACGTTCTCGGCGCCGAATACCGTCACCAGCACCGGCCCGGCCGGCGGCTTGGCATCGAGTTTGCCGATTAACGTCAGCGCCGCCTGCAAGCGCGACACCCCGATCGAAAAGCCGGTGGCCGGCACCGGCTCGCCGCGAAACCGCGAGACGAGTCCGTCATAGCGTCCGCCGCCGCCGACCGAGCCGAACCGCACGGGGCGGCCTTTGTCGTCCTTGGTTTCGATCAGCAGTTCAACTTCGTAAACCGGCCCGGTGTAGTACTCGAGCCCGCGAACGACGGAGGGGTCGATTAGAATGCGTTGGCTTCCGTACCCGGCGGCCTCGCAAACCTCAACAAAGGTAATAAGCTCGTCAGCACCCTCGCGACCTCGGATGCTATTTCTGCTCAAACTCTTCAATCGAGCCGCCTGCTTAAGGTTGTCTACAAACGCAACGCCCGTTTTATCGGGACACCACTGATCTATTTTGGCTCGTGCCGGTTGCTCCGAAGCAAAAGACATATCCAAATTTTTATTTAGTAACATTAGGATGCGATCAATCTGGTTTCGTTCGAGATCCGCCCCTGTTGTGTGGTCGCCGGACTCGTCGATGCGACCTTTTCCTAAGAGACTTTCGACCCCATCGGGGCCAAGGCGATCATATTTGTCGATCGCCCGCATAGTCGTAAGACGTTTGGCAGCGTTTATCTCGCCGCCGAAACCGATATCATCAAGAATGCCGTCAATGACTTTTCGGCTGCTCACTTTGACTCTGTACTGACCGCGCGGAATGCCGAGCGCTTCCATGGTGTCGGCGGCGAGCATGCACATCTCGGCATCCGCCGCCATCGATGCGGAGCCGACGGTATCGGCGTCGAACTGCATGAACTGGCGGTAGCGGCCCGGGCCCGGCTTCTCGTTGCGATAGACATAGCCGTGGCGATAGCTGCGATAGGGCAGGCCGACATTCTGGAAATTTTCCGCGACGTAACGCGCCAGCGGCGCGGTGAGGTCGTAGCGCAGCGACAGCCACTGTTGGTCGTCGTCCTGAAACGAAAACACGCCTTCGTTCGGACGGTCCTGATCAGGCAGGAACTTGCCCAGCGCGTCGGTGTATTCGATTGCCGGCGTCTCGACCGGCTCGAAGCCGTAGCGCTCGAATTGCAGCCGGATTTTTTCCACCATTCCGCGGGTCGCCGCGATCTCGGCAGGGCCGCGGTCGGCCAGCCCGCGCGGCAGCCGGGCCTTGAGCTTGTTGGCTTTATTGGGTTTGTCGGCCATTTGTGGACAATCTTCGGGTGGGCGCGTCCTAGCAGCGACACCCTCTTTTGTCATTACCCGCGAAAGCGGATAATCCAGTAATCACAAGCGCCAAGACTCGCGCGAGGCTTGCGTTTACGGGATGCCCGCCTTCGCGGGCATGACGGCGGAGAAAGCATCCATGGCTCAGTCATCAGCGCAGGTAAGAAACACGACGGTCCCCAACGACCTCGAGCCGTTCTGGATGGGTTTCACGGCGAACCGCGCCTTCAAGGCGCGGCCGCGCATGATCGCGCGCGCCAAGGACATGCATTACTACACGCCGGAAGGCCGTCCCGTGCTCGATGCCGCCGCCGGCCTGTGGTGCACCAATGCCGGTCACAACCGCGATCCGATCGTCTCGGCGATCCAGGCGCAGGCGGCCGAACTCGACTTCTCGCCGACCTTTCAGTTTGGCCACCCCAAGGCGTTCGAACTGGCCTCGCGCATCGCCGCGCTGGCGCCCGGCGACCTCGATCATGTGTTCTTCTGCAATTCCGGTTCGGAGGCGACCGACACCGCGCTCAAGATCGCGCTGGCCTACCATCGGGTCCGCGGCGATGCCAGCCGCACCCGCCTCATCGGGCGCGAGCGCGGCTATCACGGCGTCGGCTTCGGCGGCATCTCGGTCGGCGGCATGGTCAACAACCGGAGATTTTTCGGCTCGCTGCTGGCCGGCGTCGATCATTTGCCGACGACTTACAATCGCGAGCGGCAGGCCTTCAGCAAAGGCGAGCCGGAGTGGGGCGCCGAGCGCGCCGACGCGCTCGAGGATATTGTCGCGCTGCACGGCGCCTCGACCATCGCCGCAGTGATCGTCGCGCCGATGGCAGGCTCGACCGGCGTGCTGCCGGCGCCGCAAGGCTACCTCAAGCGGCTGCGTGCGATCTGCGACAAGCACGGCATCCTGTTGATCTTCGACGAAGTCATCACCGGATTCGGCCGGCTCGGCCATGCCTTCGCCGCCGAGCGCTATGACGTCGTTCCCGACATGATCTGCTTCGCCAAAGGCGTCACTTCCGGCAGCGTGCCGATGGGCGGCGTGATCGCGCGCAAGGGCATCTACGACGCGTTCATGACCGGGCCCGAGCACACGATCGAGCTATTCCACGGCTACACCTATTCGGGGCATCCGCTGGCCTGCGCCGCCGGCATCGCCGCGCTCGATCTCTATCGCGATGAGGATTTGTTCGCGCGCGCCAAGAAGCTCGAACCGAAATGGGCGGACGCCGCGATGTCGCTCAAGGGCCTGCCGAACGTGCTCGACGTGCGCCAGGTCGGCCTCACCGCGGCGGTCGATCTCGCCTCGAAGCCCAACGCGGTCGGCAAGCGCGGCTTCGATGCGATGGAAAAGATGTTCCACGACCAGGGCATGATGGTGCGCCCGTCCGGCGACACCCTGGCGGTGACGCCGCCATTGATCGTCTCCGACGCGCAGATCGACGAGATCTTCACCAAGCTTGCCGCCGTCATCAAGGCGGTCGCCTGACGCGCGCCAGAGCGCGCGGCAGGCAAAGCATGACGACGCCGATATTGCACCGCGCCGTCGAGTTGGCCTGCGCCCGTCCCGGCACAATTTTGGCGTGGGTGCTTGGCATCCACCTCGTGGTTTGGACGGTCATTCCGATCCTGGTCTGCTCGAACTTGCAGCTCGATCTGGTCGAAGACCTCGCGCTCGGCAAGGAGTGGCAGCTCGGCTACTGGAAGCATCCGCCGCTGCCGTGGTGGCTGGCCGATGCCGCGTATCGGCTCACCGGACGCATCGAATCCGTTTATGTTCTGGGCCCGCTAGCGGCGGTGCTCTGCCTTTACTTCGTCTACCGGCTCGGCCGCGACATCGCCGGCCCGCAACTTGCGCTGGTTGCGGTGCTGGCGCTTGAAGGCCTGCATTTCTTCAATTTCTCCGCCGTCAAATTCGCCCACGACCAGATGCAATTGCCGTTCTGGGCACTGACCGGCTGGTTTTTCTACCGCGCGCTGGCCGGTAGGCGTCCCCTCGACTGGGTGGCCGCCGGCATATTTCTGGCGCTGGCGTTCTGGTCGAAATACGCGGCGGTGCCGCTCGCCGTAACGCTCGGTTGCATACTTCTGTTCGATCGCGACGCGCGCACCGCGTGGCGCGGCAGCGGGCCTTATCTGATGGCGGCGGCTTTTCTCGTCGTGCTGTCGCCCAATCTGTGGTGGCTGGTCGAGCACGACTTCCTGCCGTTGCGCTATGTCAATGATCGCGCGGTCGAGGCGGTGCATTGGTACGATTATCTGCTATTTCCGCTGCGCTGGACCTTGAGCCAGCTATTTTTTCTGCTGCCGACCATCGCGCTGCTCGCCATCTTCTATTTTCGCCGCGGCGCGGCAACCCGATCAAACACCACATCGTTTGCCAAACGCTACATCGCCGGGCTCGGCTTCGGACCGTTCATCATCACGACGCTGGTCGCCGCGCTGGCCGGCCGCCTGCCGGTGGCGATGTGGGGCTATCCACTCTGGATGTTCACGCCGCTGGCGGTGCTGGTTTGGTACGCGCCAAGTTTCGAAGCACGGCGCTTCAACTTGTTCGCGGCCGGCTTTGCCGCGATTTTCCTGGTCCTGCCGGCAGCCTATCTCGCCACCGAATTGCTTCAGCCGATGCTGAGCCATCGCAGCAAGGCGACCGATTTTCCCGGCCGCGCGGTGGCGGAGATCATCACCAGGCAATGGCGCGATAAATTCGGCACGCCGTTGCGTTATGTCGGCGGCATCGGCGCCGGCCGTGGGCCGGGCGAATTTGCCGCCAATAATGTCGCGGTCTATTCGCCGGACCGCCCGCATGTCGTGGTGCACGGCGATCCGCGCTTGAGTCCGTGGATTGATCCGGCCGATCTGGCGCGGCGTGGCGCGGTGTTTGTCTGGGAGGAGGGCGGTCCGGCTACCCGTGTGCCGGCGGATATCGAGGAGGCTTTTCCGCACGCCGTGCTCCAGCCGGCTCTGGTTTTGCCGCAGCTGTCCCGGTTTTCCCGCACCGCCGCCGTGATCAGCTACGCCATCCTGCCGCCGCAGCCGTGAAGCCATCCAAGCTCGCACAACCATCGCGGACGTTCGGCGTAAGCGCCGGTAGTGCCGCAGTTTGAAATTTGCGCGGCCGTCTTGTTGTAAGGAACGCGCTTGCCCAGCTTCAGGGCGACGGTATTGATCCCTCTCGGCAAAATCCGTTTCTCGCTTCAGGAGTTCTGGCATTCGCTCGTTTCCTGCTTTGTTGTAATAGTGCTCGAATGGTCAACGGCCTGAAGAACTGGGCGCGCGTCATCAAACGTGATGTCCATGCGCTCTACCTCGCCAGCCGCGATCCTCGCGTCCCTTGGTACGCTAAAGCCTTGGCCGTGGCCGTCGCGGCTATGCCCTCTCTCCAATCGATCTCATTCCCGATTTCATTCCGGTGCTAGGCTATCTGGACGACATAATCATTCCCGCCGCTTGGCATCATGCTTGTCGTCCGACTGATTCCTCCGGAGATTATGGCCGAACACCGGAACCTAGCCGCGGCGGCACAAGACCGCCCTGTTAGCCGGACTGCTGCCCTTGTGGTTGTTTGCATCTGGACAGCATCCATCGCACTGACCGGATGGCTCTGCTATCGATATTTCGGCGGTTAAATTTCAAACTGAGACGCCACGTGATCGCCGCGCCACTTGACGCCGCAAACCCGGCCCGTGCATGAGGCAACGCATGCCCTCTCAGGTTTTTAGCGCGATGTGGAATTGGTCCGGCCTGCGCGTCATGCGCAAGCGGGCCGTCGTCGCCGGCATCGTGGTCGTTGTCGGCATCATGGCGTTCGGCGCGGCGGCGTCGAAAGGCGGCGAGCCGCTGCATGAGACGATCGAATGGATCGGCTTGATTCTGATCGTCACCTGTATGCTCGGCCGGACCTGGTGCTCAATTTACATTGGCGGCAAGAAAAACGCGGCGTTGACGCGGATAGGGCCCTATTCGATCTGCCGCAATCCGCTTTATTTCTTCTCTACGCTCGGCGCCGCCGGCGTCGGCGCACAGATCGGAAGCGTCACGGTCATGATCGTTTGCGGGCTTTTCACCTGGGTCGTGCAATTTTGGCTCGTTCTCCAGGAGGAGAAATATCTCGCCGCGAAATTCGGCAAACCTTACCGTGATTACTGCGCCCGCGTGCCGCGCTTCATTCCTCGTCCGTGGTTATGGCACGGGCCGGATCTGCTCGAGATTCGGGTATCGCGGGTGGTCCGGACGTTCCTCGATGCGTGTCTGTTCCTGCTCGCGGTGCCGTGGGCTGAAACTTATGAATATTTGCAGAACGCCGGATACATCCCGGTTTATTTCCATCTGTTTTGAGCGCGGTTGCGCCGCCGCTATCGGGTTTTCCCGCCGCCAGGCATCGGCGGTCGCCGGGCTGTCAAGATTCTGCGAATAATCGGCGAATTACCGATACTATGACGGGGGTTGGAGGTTGCGCGTGGCGGCAGCCTCATGAAGATTGTACGCGGCTGCCGCGAATCACCGCCACGGCAGGAACCCATGGTACGAATCAGCGCCGTATTCATCGCTATTTGCATGGTGCTCATCGCGGGCTCGATCGGCGCCGTGCTGTTTCTTGCGTTCCAGTTCAGCGGCCCGATGTCGGCGGTGGTCGGGCTCGCGCTGCTCACCTCGATGGCGCTCTATAACTCCGTCGGCAGCCGGCTGCGCGACCGCGGCGATCTCGGCGATCAGATCGCCGACCTGTCGCGGGGCACCGCCGATCTGGCGCGCCAGGTCGGCGAGATGGCGCGCCGCCTCAACACCATCGAGAGCCGCGTCGAGAATTCGGTGACGCGCGCGCGCGGCGCCACCGATCCGCTGGCCGCCGAGATTGGCGAACTGGGCGGCCTGGTCAAGCAATTGGCGGAAACCGTGGCGGCGCACGAGACCGACCTCTACAAGCGCACCGGCACCGGGTCCGGCTCCGCCGCGGTTTTGACGCTGGGCGCGCCCGAGACGCCGCCGCTTCCGGCAACACCGGCTTTCGCGGAAACACCTGGCAGCGCCGCGCTCGCCGGCTTTCCCGCGCCGGCCTCGCGGCATTTTCTCGGGCTCACCCGCGAAAGCATCGGCGTGGTGATCGGCAGCGCGATCGACGGCAACCGCATCGATCTCTACCTGCAACCGATCGTCACGCTGCCGCAACGCAAGGTGCGGTTCTATGAGGCGATGTCGCGGCTGCGCACCGAAGACGGCGAGGTGGTGCCGGCCGCCGATTTCATCGAGTTCGCCGAATCCGGCGGACTGATGCCGAAAATCGACAATGTGCTGCTGTTCCGCTGCGTGCAGGTGGTGCGCCGTCTGCAGTTGAAAAACCGCGAAGTCGGCTTGTTCTGCAATATCAGCGCCTCAACGCTCGCCAACGCGACGCATTTCCAGCAATTTCTCGAATTCACCGAAGCCAACCGTGCGCTGTCCTCCTCGCTGATGTTCGAATTCACCCAGGCGGCCTATCGCAATTTCGGCCCGATTGAGCACGAAGCGCTGTCGGCGCTGGCCGAGCGCGGCTTCCGCTTCTCGATGGATCACGTCGCCGATCTGCGCATGGAGCCGAAGGAGTTGCACGAGCGTTCGTTACGATTCCTCAAAGTGCCGGCCAAGCTGCTGCTCAACCGCGCCGGCGGCGCGCAAAGCGACATTCATCCCGAGGACCTCGCCGACTTGTTGGCCCGCTCCGGCATCGATCTGATTTCCGAGCGCATCGAAAGCGAAAGCATGGTGGTTGATTTGCTCGATTATGATGTGCGTTTTGGCCAAGGCTTTTTGTTCTCCCCGCCGCGCCCGGTGCGCGCCGAGGCGCTGGGCGGCGATATGGCAACGGGCCCGAGGCCGAATGACAACGTCTCCGGCGACAAGGGCGAATTGCTGCTCGGCGCCGGCGCGGCGCATTGACCTCCCGCGACCCGCACGCGCTAATCTCATGACCGGCGCCATTCCACCCGTGACTGATCACTTTGCCGTGCTCGCGCCGGATTACGACGTGGTGCTCTCAGACGTCTGGGGCGTAGTGCACAACGGCCTCGCCGCCCATCCGGACGCTTGTCACGCGCTGATGCAATTTCGCGCCAAAGGCGGCGCCGTCATTCTCATTACCAATTCGCCGCGCCCGAGCGACGTCGTCGCCCGGCAGCTCGATTCGCTCCATGTGCAGCGCCAAGTCTATGACGGCATCGTGTCGTCGGGCGATGTTACCCGCGGCGTGATCCGCGCGCGGCCGGGCCAGAGCATTTTCCATCTTGGGCCGGAGCGCGATCTTTCGATCTTTGCCGGGCTCAACGTGACTTTCGCGCCGCTTGAGAGCGCCGATTACGTGGTGTGTTCGGGGCTCGAAAACGACGAAACCGGAACGCCGGAGGACTATCGCGCCCGGCTCGAATTCATGACCGAACGGCAGTTGTTCATGGTGTGCGGCAATCCGGACGTGGTCGTCGAGCGCGGCGACCGGCTGATTTATTGCGCGGGCGCCATCGCCGATCTTTACGCGGAGATGGGCGGCGAGGTGCTCTATGCCGGCAAGCCGTATCGTCCGATCTATGACGAGGCGCTGGCCTTGGCTGGCAACGCCGGAGCGCCGCTCAACCGTGTTCTCGCCATCGGCGATTCGGTGCGCACCGATCTCAAAGGCGCGCACGATGTCGGCGTCGATTTCCTGTTCGTCACTTCTGGCATTCACGCCGAAGAGCTCGGCGCGCGCGACAATCCTGACGCGACGGCACTAAAAAAAATCTTCGCGGGTGCCGGCAAGGCGCCGAAGGCGATCATGCGGCGGTTGATCTGGTGATGCGGCTCAGGTCGCGAGCTACGCCGCTTTCGGCGGCTCGGCGAACACCGCGTCGATTTTAGTCTTGAGCGTCGCCGCGTTGAATGGCTTGACGATGTAATTATTGACGCCGGCCTTCTTTGCCGCAATGACGTTCTCGGTCTTGGACTCCGCCGTGATCATGATGAACGGCGTCTGATAAAGACCCGGGTCCGAACGCACCCGCTGCAATAGTTCGTAGCCGGTCATCGGCTCCATGTTCCAGTCGGAGATTACCAGGCCGTATTGGCGTTCGCGCATCTTGGCGAGCGCCACCGCGCCGTCGCCGGCATCGTCAATCTGCTCGAAGCCAAGCTGGCGGAGCAGATTGCGAATGATGCGGATCATCGTGTTGTAGTCATCCACGATGAGGACCGGCATCGACGGATCGATCGCCATGCGTGCTGACCCCGCTGGGGCCTCCCCACCAAGTGCGCGGACGCTAGCAATTGCGTTTGAACATCCGGTTAATCGACAAATTTAAACGGGACGGTAACCAAGGCCGCTTGACGAAATGAGCCGAAATCAGCAGGTTGCCGCCATTCGCAGCAAGCCGTCCAATGAACCTTGTTGAGCACTCGGCGCACGCCTTCGTCGTGGCGCGCGACCGCGCCTTGCCGGCGCTGGCCGGTGCCGTGGTCGCCATTGGCAATTTTGACGGCGTGCACCGCGGCCATCGCGCGGTGATCGCGGCGGCGCAGAAGCGGGCTGCGGCGCTCGGCTGCCCGGCGGCGGCGCTGACGTTTGCGCCGCATCCGCGACTGTTCTTGCGGCCGCAGGATCCGCTGTTCGAGCTCAGCGACCAGCGCTCGAAATTGCGGCTGCTGGCCGCGACCGGGCTCGACGGCGCCATCATCATGACGTTCGACGCGGACTTGATGGCGACCACGGCGGAAGATTTCATCGACAATGTCCTGGTTAAGCGCTTTCGGATCGGCGGCGCGGCGATCGGCTTCGATTTCCACTTCGGCAAAAACCGCGGGGGCTCGCCGGATTTCCTGCGCGAGCACGGCAAGCGGCAAGGCTTTTCGGTCGACGTGGTGCCGCCGCTCGAGGACGAGGGCCGCCCGGTGTCGTCCGGCGCGATCCGCACCGCGCTCGCCGCCGGCAAGGTGGTCGAGGCTGGTCAATTGCTCGGCGCGCCGTGGTTCGTATCTGGCGAGGTGATCCACGGCGAGAAGCGCGGCCGCGCGCTGGGTTATCCGACCGCCAATCTGCGGCTGGCGCGCTCGTGTGCGCTCAAGCACGGCATCTATGCGGTGCGCGTCGCCATCGCCGGCCAGCGCCATGAAGGCGTCGCCAGTTTTGGCCGGCGGCCGACTTTCGACAACGGCGCGCCGCTGCTGGAAATCTTTCTGTTCGATTTTGACGGCGATCTTTACGGCCAGCAGGCCGACGTCGCCTTCATCTCCTGGATTCGCGCCGAGCAGAAATTCGATGGGGCCGAAAGCCTGACGCGCCAGATGGATGCCGACAGCGCGCAGGCGCGCGAGGCGCTGTCGCGGGCGGTCGATGCGTTTCCGAGGCTGGCGGAAATTTAGGCTCTCCTGCTTGTCTTTGCCGGCATAGCCCGATCATGGATCACCGGGTCAAGCCCGGTGATGACAGAAAGAGAGCAAGCGTCATCGCCCCTGTTGTTTGCGGCGCGGGGGCGCCGTCTTCCCGATTCTTCCCCCGGGGCAAGCCCGAGGGCATGGAGCGCCGCAAGGCGCACCACAGTTCCGCGCTTGCGAAGCGCGGGCGCGTCTTGCGATCGACGCGCACGCCTCGTGGCGCTCCATTGGCGGCGATTTCGGGCCTCGGGTCCGCGCTTCTTGAACCGGCTCCTTTACCGGCCAATACAGCGAGCTCCTCGCAGAGCGGTCGTAATGCCGCCCGGTCGGGTCCCGGGGCCTCCC
>JBPCQM010000144.1:0-7057 GCA_050998115.1 Pseudolabrys sp.
GTGTCGTGCACGCGCGACGACCTGCTCGCCAAGGCAATGCCGCTAAAGGGATTGGCCGACGCGGTTAACATTACCGACGGCGCCGGTGCTCGTCCGCATCTTGGCGCGGTGACGTCGGCGGCCTTGCTGGTCGAGCACGGCATCGAGCCGATCCTGCAACTCACCTGCCGCGACCGAAATCGTATCGCCTTGCAAGGCGATCTCATCAGCGCGGCGGCGAGCGGCATTCGCAATATCCTGGCGCTGCGCGGCGATGACCCGAGCGCCGGCGATCAGCCGGACGCCAAGCCGGTGTTCGATCTCGATCCGCGGGCGCTGCTGCAAACCGCGCGGCGGCTGCGCGACGCCGGCGAATTGCCATCCGGCCGCAAGGTCGCCGGCTGCGCCGAGTTTTTCCTCGGCGGCGCCGACAACCCGATCGACCCGCCTGCGGCTTGGGAGCCGAAAGGCCTCAAGGCAAAAGTCGCGGCAGGTGCGCAGTTTGTGCAGACCCAGTTCTGCATGGACGCCGGCCTGATCGGACGTTACGCAGCGCGGCTCGCCGAGCACGGCTTGCTCGATAAATTGCACATCCTGATCGGCATCGCGCCATTGCGCTCGGCGAAATCGGCGCGCTGGATCAAGGAGAAACTGTTTGGCGCCGTCGTGCCGGACGCGCTGATCGAACGCATGGACAAGGCTGCCGACCCGGTCGGCGAAGGCTCGCGCATCGCTTTGGAATTGATCGAGCAGATTTCCGCCATTCGCGGGGTTGCCGGCGTTCACATCATGGCGCCGAACAATGACGGGGCGGTGCCGGATATTCTCATCTCCGCGCGCAAGCGGCTCGCGACGTTGGTGACGGTTTAGGCCAGCGTTTGACGCGACGTCGTTCGCAGCTCAAGTTGACGGAGCGCCGTTGCTGGCGGGCCTTGCTATGCTAGGAGAGGGCCAAAGCGCAGAGGGATTGAGGAGTTTTCGTGATGGCGAATACGCAAAAAATCGGCTGGATCGGCGCCGGCCGCATGGGCACGCCGATGATCGAGCGCCTGCTCAAGGCCGGCCATGAGGTCACCATCTGGAACCGCACCCGCGCCAAAGCCGAACCGCTTTCCGCCAAGGGCGGCAGGCTGGTCGACAAACCGGTGGAACTGGCTGGCTGCGATGTGGTGTTCGCCATTGTATCGACCGGCAATGATGTTGATGAGGTTTTGTTCGGCAAAGACGGCCTGGTGACCGGCAGCAAGAAGCCGAAAATGGTGGTCGATTGCTCCTCGATCTCGGTCGAGGATTCCGCCGCGATCCGCGCCAAGCTGAAGGAGAAAAGCGTCAGCTTCATTGCTGCGCCGGTCTCCGGCAACGCCAAGGTCATCAAGGCCGGCAAGCTGTCGTCGGTGGTGTCCGGCCCGGAAGCCGACGCCCAAATCGCGATGCCGCTGATCGAGGTGTTCGCGCCGCAGGGCGTCTCTTATGTCGGCGATGGCGAACTGGCGCGCATCTGCAAGATCGCGCACAACGTGATGCTCGGCGTGGTGATCGAGAACCTGATCGAGATCACGCTGCTCGCCAACAAAATGGGCGTGCCGCGCCACGCGTTCCTCGCCTTCATGAACAACGGCGTGATGGGCTCGATGTTCACCCGCTACAAGACCCCGGCGCTGGTCAATCTCGACTGGGCCACGACCTTCACGCCGGAACTGCTGCGCAAGGACCTCGATCTCGGACTGGAGCTTGGCCGCGAATGGGACGTGCCGATGCCGGTGACCGCGGCGGCGCGCGAAGTGCTGCAAAGCCATTTCGGCGCGGCGCAGCTGCAGAAGGATCCGGAAGGCTATCTGCAGAAGGATTTCGCGGCGCTGGCCGAGACCATGGCGTTGGCCTCCGGCATGAAGCTCGAAAGCGAGAACAAGAATGTCGGGACGGGGCTCGAGTAGGTTTGTCCCGGATGCGGTGCAGCGTGCTTACGATGCACCGCTGATCCGGGACCGCTCCAACCTCCGGATCGTGGCGATCCCGGGTCTGCAGCGCACCGTTTCACGCTGCGCTGCGCCCGGGACAAAAAAAGGGCCGCTTTCGCGGCCCTTTGTGCATAGGTGGAGGATTCATGCCACCGTTTCTAGCCTGTGGGAGGAAAACGGCGACTGCGCACGGGAATGAGTGAAGCGGCCTGAACGTGGCGTCTCAAGTAAAATGACCGTAAATATCCGCATAACTGCGCATCACCATTCAATAACGCCGGACGGGTGAAGTAGATGGGGTTCAAACTATACAACGCGCCACAATCGACTTGCTCGCAGCGGGCGCGTTTTGTCCTTAATGCGAAGAAACTGCCGTTTGAGGAAGTGAAATTGCGCTTGCTGGATGGCGACCAGCTCAAGCCGGATTATCTTAAATTGAATCCGAACGGCGTGGTCCCAACGCTCGACCATGACGGTTCCATTGTCACAGACTCCACCGTCATTATCGAATACCTCGACGAAATTTCGCCGGAAGGCAGCTTCACCCCTGAAAATCCGCTTGGCCGCGCCCACATGCGCGCGCTGCTGCATTTCATCGACGAGATGCCGGCGCCGGCGGTGCGCGTGCCCACCTTCAATCTTGCCTTTCTGCCGAAGTTCCAGGCAATGAGCCGCGAGGCTTTTGCCGCGATGGCGGAGGCAAAGCCGCTGCGCAAGGAATTCATGCTGACGATGGGGCAGACCGGATTTCCGAAAAAGGAGATGGACGCCGCGCTCGACCGGCTGCGCCGCACCTACCAGCGCATGGAAACGGAAATCAGCAGAAGCGGCGGGCCGTGGCTGATGGGAAAAAACATCACGCTGGCCGACGTCGCAGTGATGCCGGCATTGGTGCGCATGGCCGATCTCGGCATGGCGTCGCAGTGGCAGGACCTGCCGGGGGTATCGCGCTGGTACGACGAAATTCGCGCGCATCCGGCGTTCAAGCCGACTTTTTATCCCGGCTCACTCTTGAGCGAGCAGTTCCCGCATTTGAAAGAGAAGGCCGCAACAGGCGCTTGAGGGCGCTGCGGCGTTTGTTTGGCGGGTAGATCGTATCTTTAGGCGGAAACTGCGGGTATCGCGACGCCGTTTCTGTCGTCATTGCAACACGGAGTTCCGTCCATGAATCGCATTGCCACGCTCGTTGCCTTCATTCTCTCGGCCATCGGCGTCTTTCTATTCGTGAGCGGTTTGCAACTGCCCGGCATCGGTTTCGGCATCCTTGCCGTGATTACGCTGTACTCGCTCAAAATGGCGAACAACTGGGAGCGCTTCGTCATCCTGCGCCTTGGCAAGCTGTCGAGCGTCAAAGGGCCGGGTCTGTTCCTGATCATCCCGATCGTCGATGCCATCACCGCGGTGATCGACGAGCGTATCCAGACCACCGCCTTCAATGCCGAGAGCGCGCTCACCCGCGACACCGTCCCCGTCAATGTCGATGCCGTCATCTTCTGGCACGTGCACGACGCCCAGAGTGCCGCGCTCAACATCACCGACTACCGCTCGGCCATCGACCGTGTGGCACAGACATCACTTCGAGAAATGATCGGCTCGTCACTGCTCACCGCGCTCTTGTCCGAACGCAAGGTGGCGGACGAGGTGCTACGCACCGAAATCGCGCGCAAGACCGCCGACTGGGGCATCTCTGTGAACTCGGTGGAGATCCGCGACGTCGCCATCCCGGTGGCCTTGCAGGACGCCATGTCGCGCCAGGCGCAGGCAGAGCGCGAGAAGGAAGCTCGCGTCATTCTCGGCTCCGCCGAGGCGGCGATCGCGGCGAAGTTCGTGGAAGCGGCCAACACCTACGGCAGCAACGCTGCGGCGCTCCATTTGCGCGCCATGAACATCATCTACGAAACGACTAAGGAGCGCGGCGCCACCATTTTGATGCCGACCTCGATGGTGGATTCCATGAGCGTCGCGCTGCCGGCGGCGATGATGGCGCAGAAGGGCTTGGGCGGGAAAAGCTGAGAACGACAGCCGCCCGCATCCTTCGAGACGCCGCGCTTCGCGCGACTCCTCAGGATGAAGGAAAACTAATCAATACCTGTTCGCGATCGGCAATTCCTCGGCCGGGAACAGCGAGATCACGCGGCAACCTTTATCGGTGACCACGACTTCCTCCTCGATGCGCGCGCCAGAATAGCCGTCGGTCGCCGGACAATAGGTTTCGATCGCGAACACCATGCCTTCCTTGATTTCGGTCGGATGGTCCATCGAGACGACGCGCGAGATCACCGGCCGCTCATGCAGGGCGAGACCGAGGCCGTGCGCGAACTGCAGGCCAAAGGCCGAGGTTTCGTCGGGGAAACCGAACTCCTGCGCCTTCGGGAACGCTTCGCAGATCTTGGCGGTGGTGGCGCCAGGCTTGATGCGTTCCATCGCGCTGTCGAGCCAATGGCGCGCCTTCTTGTAGGCGTCGTGCTGCGCCGGCGTGGCGCGGCCGACATTAAAGGTGCGGTAGTAGCAGGTGCGGTAGCCCATGAACGATTGCAGGATGTCGAAGAAGGCTTGATCGCCGGGCCTGATCATGCGGTCGGTGAAATTATGCGGATGCGGATTGCAGCGCTCGCCGGAAATGGCGTTAACGGCTTCGACGTCGTCGGAGCCGTGGGTGTAGAGGAACTTGTTGACCTCGGCGACCACGTCGTTTTCGCGCACGCCCGGCCGCAGCATCTCGTTGACCATATCGTAGGCGCCGTCGACCATCGCAGCAGCGCGGTTGAGCAGCGCGATCTCGTCCTGCGATTTCACCTCTCGGGCTTCCAGCATGACCTGCTGGCCGTCGACGATATTGAGTCCGGCCTTCTGCAATTCGAACAGCATCGGCGGCTCGATAATATCGACGCCGATCGGCATCTTGTCGCAGCCGGCTTCCTTGATCAGCGAGGCAATTTCCTTTGAGTGCTTTGCCATCAGGCCGAAGGCAGGATCGACCATGCCGCGCATGCCGATGAGGCCGGCTTTGCAATTTTCCGGCTTGAGCCAGGGCGTATAGAGCTTGTGATGGACAGCGGCGGAGCCGAAGTCCCACAGGACGGGGTCGGCGCTATCGCGGGTCAGCAGCGCCCAGCGGCATAGCTTGTCGCGTTCCCATTCACCGATCTTGGTCGAGGTGATGTAGCGGATATTATTGACGTCGAACACCAGCAGGGCGCCGAGTTCGGACTTTTCCAGCGCCTGCCGCGCACGGCCGAGCCGGTAGGTGTGCAGGCGGCGGTAGTCGACGCGTTCCTCGAAATCGACGCCCATCGTGCCGAGCGCGGGGAGGTGGCGGCCCCAGTTGTAGCGCGGGTTGATGTCGTCGGGGTTTACCTTGCGCAAACCACGCGTGATGTCGTCCATGACGCAACTCCTCGGTCAGAATTTGACTGACTATACGCCGCGCTCTCGGGACGAGCCACCCGGGCAAAATGCAACGGCTAAGCGACTTTCTTCCCCCACAGCCGCGCCGAGGCGATGTCGGCGCCGGCCCGCAGCGATTCGAGCTTCTTCCACACCACCGGCGCGATCACCCATTCGCGTCCGGCAAAGGTACCGAAGCCGCAATCGGTCGAGGCGATCACCCGTTCCTTGTCGCCGATCGCCACCACCGCCTCCTCGATCCGCCGCGCCACCAGTTCCGGATGCTCGACGAAATTCGAGGTGGTTTCGATGACGCCGGGGATCAGCAGCATGTCTTTGGGGAAGCCGACATGACCGAGAGTCATATATTCATGTGCGTGGCGCGGGTTGGCGAACTCGATCGACAGCGCGCCGACTTTCGCTTTCAGGAAAATCGCCAGTACTTTCTCCAGCGCAATATCGAACAAATGCGGGCCTTCCCAGTTGCCCCAGCACACGTGCAGCCGCACGCGGTCGCGCGGAATTCCGGCGATGCCCTGATTGATGGCGTCGACCTGCGCCTCGCAGATCTTCTGAAACTCGGCGTCCGACTTGTCCTGGAAGTTGATGACGCGCGCCATCGCCAGATCCGGCGCATCGATCTGAACAACTGAACCTCCGTCATGAATCGCCCGGTATTCGTTGGCCATCTCGCGGGCGATCGCGGCTAAGTAGTTCTCGTAGCTGTCATAATAGGCGTTGAGCATCGTGGTGGCGATGATGCCGGGCGACGGCGCCGTCATGAACGTCTCGGCAAACTGCCCCTCCGCCGCCTTCCTGAACCGGGCGATTTCTTGCCTGATCGGCCCAACATCGAGATATTTCAGCTCGGCCTGCGCCTGCGGCGCGTTCTGACCCTTGCCGCGGCGGGGAAACCGGCGCTTCTGCACCTCGATCAGTTCGGGAAATTCGACCAGGTCGCGGCCCATCGGCCGCTTCGACTCGCCGCCGAAACCTGACATTCGCTGCGGCACATAAGTCTGGAACCCGACCCGCTGCTGCTCGCCGTCATTGCCGATATCGACGCCGGCGTCGTTCTGCCGCTTGACGATGTCGGCGACCGCCTTGTCCTTCTCTGCGGCGAGTTGCCGGAGATCGATCCTTTCGCCGGCTTCCTCGCTGATCAGCAGATCGGTCAGCACGTCGTTGCGCGGCAGGCTGCCGACATGGGTCACCAGGATGCGGTGGCGGCTGAAAAGCATGCGAAAAGTTCCGGCGTTGCGGTGGATCGGCGGGTCTGCATAATGCCGCCGTCCGGGGAGGGAACACAATGACGGCAGCGCAAGCGCACGCAGCAGAAACGGCGACGGGCGATCCCTCGCCAGTGGGCGCGATCCCACGCGACTATAATTTCGCCGCCGACATTCTCGACATGAACCTGAAAGCCGGGCGCGCCGACAAGCCGGTCTATATCGACGCGCGAGGTTCCTGGACGTACGGCCAATTGGCCGACCGCGTCGAGCGGTTCGGCCAGGCCTTGCGCGCGCTCGGCGTCAAGCGCGAGCAGCGCGTGCTGATGGTGATGACGGACACCATCGACTGGCCGACCGCGTTTCTCGGCTGCCTGAAGGCCGGTATTATCCCCATTCCGGTCAATACGCTGCTGACCGAGAGCGACTACGAATTCATGCTGGCGGACAGCCGCGCCAGCGCATTGGTCGTCTCAGAGTCGCTTTATCCGCGTTTTGCCAAGC
>JBPCQM010000157.1:0-7705 GCA_050998115.1 Pseudolabrys sp.
GTAACAATAGCGGCCGTGGCCGCGCGCGGCGCTCACGGGGGCGCGACTTTACAATATTGCGCGGAAAAACGCACTGCGCCGCAAAATGCCGGTCTGCTATCAGTCGGGCCTGACCACAGGCCTCCAATGTCTGTTGACGCCGCAACCGTCCGCCATATCGCCAAGCTCGCCCGCATCGCGGTCGCGGAGAACGAGATCGAGCACCTCAAGGGCGAGCTCAACGCCATGCTTGCTTTCGTCGAGCAGCTTTCTGAGGTCAATGTCGAGGGCGTCGAGCCGATGACTTCGGTAACGCCGATGGTGATGAAGAAACGCGCCGACGTAGTGACCGACGGCGCCGACGCCGACGCCGTCCTCAAGAATGCGCCGGCCGTGCAGAACAATTTTTTCGTGGTGCCGAGGGTGGTGGAGTGATGTGCCAGGCCTGTTTCGAAGCCGACGCGGTGTTTCGCCGCTATCTGCTGCAACGGCCAGCTGAGCGCGACAAGCTCACACCGGAGGAAGCCGATTATTACGGCTTCAAGCGCGATATTTTCGGCCAATGGATCGATGCCTGGGATGACATTCGCGCAGTCGCGGTCGAGCCGGCGCCCCAATGACAAATCCGACATCGCTGACGATCGCCGCGGCGCGTGACGCGCTGCGCAAGAAAGAACTCAGCGCGCTCGAATTGGCCGACGCGCATCTCGTCGCCATCGAAAAGGCGCGCGCGCTCAACGCCTTTGTGCTGGAGACCCCGGAGCGCGCCCGCGCCATGGCGAAGGCGGCCGATGCGCGCATTGCCGCCGGCAAGGCCGGGCCGCTCGAAGGCATTCCGCTCGGCGTTAAGGATCTGTTCTGTACCGAGGGCGTTCGCACTGCGGCGGGCTCCCACATCCTCGACAATTTTATTCCGACCTACGATTCGACCATCACCGCCAATTTGTGGCGCGACGGTGCGGTGATGCTCGGCAAGCTCAATAATGACGAGTTCGCCATGGGCTCGTCGAACGAAACGTCGCATTTCGGCCCGGTCGTTAACCCCTGGCGACGGCACGGCTCGAATGTCGGCGCCGGCGTCAGGGGCATCGTCGAAGGCACGTATCTGGTGCCGGGCGGCTCGTCCGGCGGCTCGGCGGCGGCGGTCGCGGCGCCCCTTTGTCTTGGCGCGACCGCGACCGACACCGGCGGGTCGATCCGTCAGCCGGCCGCGTTCACCGGCACGGTCGGCGTGAAGCCGACCTATGGCCGCTGCTCGCGCTGGGGCATTGTTGCCTTCGCCTCTTCGCTCGATCAGGCCGGCCCGATCGCGCGCACGGTGCGCGATGCCGCCAGCCTGACGCGCTCGATGGCCGGTCACGATCCGAAGGACACCACCTCGGCCGACCGTCCGGTGCCGAACTACGAAGCCGCGATCGGAAAATCGATCAAGGACATGAAGATCGGCGTGCCGAAGGAATACCGGCTCGACGGCATGCCGGCGGAAATCGAGAAATGGTGGAGCCAGGGCATCGCCTGGCTCAAGGCGGCGGGGGCGGAGATGGTCGATATCTCGCTGCCGCACACCAAATATGCGCTGCCTGCTTATTACATCGTCGCACCCGCGGAAGCGTCCTCCAATCTCGCGCGCTACGACGGCGTGCGGTACGGTCTGCGCAAAGCCGAGCGCGGGCTGACCGATATGTATGAGAAGACCCGCGCCGAAGGTTTCGGTCCCGAAGTGCGCCGCCGCGTGATGATTGGCACCTATGTTTTGTCGGCCGGCTACTACGACGCCTATTATCTGCGCGCGCAGAAAGTGCGAACGCTGATTAAGAGAGACTTCGAGGACGCCTTCAAGGCCGGAGTGGACGCCATGCTCACTCCGGCGACGCCGTCCGCCGCCTTCGGCATCGGCGAGAAGGGCGGCGACGATCCGGTCGCACTGTATCTCAACGACATCTTCACCGTGACGGTGAACATGGCGGGCCTGCCGGCCATCGCCGTGCCCGCCGGCCTCGATAGCCAGCACCTGCCGCTCGGATTGCAATTGATCGGGCGGCCGTTCGACGAGGAAACCTTGTTCTCGCTCGGCGAAGTCATCGAGCAGGCCGCCGGGCGTTTTTCACCGGAGCAATGGTGGTGACGCCGGCGGCCTTCCATCAGAGCCTCGCGCAGAGTGCGCCGCCGTCAAACTTGAGCGACGCGCTGCAAGCTTTGTGGTGGGCCGGCAAGGACGACTGGGAACGCGCGCACAAAATCGTCATGGAGTCCTCCGGCGAGGCGTCGGCCTGGGTGCATGCTTATCTGCACCGCGTCGAAGGCGATCTCGGCAATGCCGATTATTGGTATCGTAGCGCCGGCAAGCCGGCCGCGGCCGATGCGCTGGAAACCGAGTGGCAACGCATCGCAACCGCGCTCCTGACGGATTCAAAATCATGACTACGCCGTCATCGAAATTAATCGAAGGCTCGACCGGCGGCTGGGAAGTCATCATCGGTCTGGAGGTCCATGCCCAGGTCACCTCGAAAGCCAAACTGTTTTCGGGTGCCTCGACCGAATTCGGCGGCGAGCCGAACTCGCAGGTGTCGCTGGTCGACGCGGCGATGCCGGGCATGTTGCCGGTCATCAACGAAGAATGCGTGCGTCAGGCGATCCGCACCGGACTTGGCTTGAACGCCAGGATCAATTTCAAATCGGTGTTCGACCGCAAGAATTATTTCTATCCCGACCTGCCGCAGGGCTACCAAATCAGCCAGTACAAGTCGCCGATCGTCGGTGAGGGCGAGGTGATGGTCGATCTGCCGGACGGCGAACAGGTCAATGTCGGCATCGAACGGCTGCACCTCGAGCAGGACGCCGGCAAGCTGCTGCACGACCAGCACGCCACGATGTCCTTTGTCGATCTCAACAGGTCCGGCATCGCGCTGATGGAGATCGTGTCCAAGCCCGACCTGCGCTCTGCCGAACAGGCCAAAGCCTATGTCGCCAAGCTGCGCTCGATCCTGCGCTATCTCGGCACCTGCGACGGCGATATGGAAAAGGGCAGCCTGCGCGCCGACGTCAATGTTTCAGTGCGCCGGGCCGGCGAGCCGCTCGGCACGCGTTGCGAGATCAAGAACGTCAATTCGATCCGCTTTATCGGCCAGGCCATCGAGCACGAGGCGCGCCGTCAGATTGAAGTTATCGAAGGTGGCGGCGCTATCGATCAGGAAACGCGGCTGTTCGATCCGAACAAGGGCGAGACGCGCTCGATGCGCAGCAAGGAGGAGGCGCACGACTACCGTTATTTTCCTGATCCGGACCTGCTGCCGCTCGAATTCGACGCCGCCTATGGCGAAGCGCTGAAGCAGCATTTGCCGGAACTGCCCGATGTGAAGAAGGCGCGCCTCGTGAGCGAGTTCGGGCTGTCCGGATACGACGCCGGTGTGCTGGTCGCCGAACGGGAGACGGCTGATTATTTCGAGGCGGTGACGCGAAAGGCCGGTGGCGGCCAGCGCGATGCCAAGACCGCGGCGAACTGGGTGATTAACGAGCTGTTCGGCCGTCTCAACAAAGAGGGAAAAGAAGTTGCAACGTCGCCCGTTTCCGCGGTGCAACTCGGCGCCATTCTCGATCTGCTCGCCGATCGCACGATTTCCGGTAAGATCGCCAGGGACTTGTTCGAGATTGTGTGGAGCGAGGGCGGCGACCCCCGCGACATCGTCAGTGCGCGTGGCCTGGCGCAGGTGACCGACCTCGGCGCGATCGAACAGGCGGTCGACGAACTCATCGAACGAAACCCTGACAAGGTCGCGCAGGCGAAAGCCAATCCGAAGGCTATGATGTGGTTCGTCGGGCAGGTGATGAAGTCGTCGGGCGGCAAAGCGAACCCGCAAGCCGTCAACGATCTACCGAAAAAGAAACTCGGCGTCTGATTTTGCGCTGCGGCGAGGTTCGCCGGAGCGAATCACTTGGCGCCGATTCGCTCGTTTTTGATCGAATCCGGGAAATCGGCGCGGCAAAAATCGGCAGCCTGTGAAGAATTTTTTGCATCGATGAACGGGATCAACGAGCACCCGCGCGATGAAAAATTTTGCGCGCACACTCGAAAAATATTTCGATGCCGAGCGTGCGCAAGTTTGCGCGCGCACAACGAAAACCCTTGTTTTGCCGAAGCAAACACATCGTTGCAAAACCTGCGAAGCAAAAAATTATTGTTCGCTTGATGATGCGCGGGCGACGATCGCGCGTTGTGCGATCGCGCGCATCGGTGTCGCTATACGACTGCGCGCGTACACCGGTCGTTAAGTGGAGTCGCTGTTTTTTCGGTTGTGCGGTAGTAATCACCGTGCAGTGCAGGTCGATTCGCGACCGCATTGAATGCGACACCCGCCATGTTTCATGGCTAGGAGGGCAGCAATGGCTAAACGTAGAAAGAAGGCAGCGGCGAAGAAAATGGCGAAGAAGACCCGCAGGAAGAAGCGGATCTAGTCGACGTCACTTCCCGGTCTTCGACTTTCGTTGGTCGGAGATAACGTCATACGGGCCGGTGTGCGTCGTCAGCGGTTTGCGCATTGCGGTCGCGGTGCGACGCCCCGGACCCGGTTGACGACAGAGGGCGTCGGCGAGACCCGAAGTTTCGCCGACGCCCTCGGTCTTTTCAAACTTGAGTCGCCACGCGCGAATAGCTTCGCGCGTTTTTTTATTGGCCGCATGGCGTGCCGCCCCGCGCCTTATTTTTTCATCTTGTCGGCTTTGGCTTTGGCCTTTGCTTCCTTCGCCGCCGCCATTGCCGCCGCCCTGTCAGCCTTGGCCTTTGCCTTGGCTTCCTTCGCGGCCGCCGCGGCTGCGGCTTTATCGGCTGTCGCCTTTGCTTTGGCGTCGGCCTTCTCTTGCTTGGCCTTGGCTTTGGCGGCGTCCTTGTCGGCCTTCGCCTTTGCCTTGGCTTCCTTAGCCGCTGCTTTCGCCGCTGCTTTTTCCTCTTTCATCTTGGCTTTGGCCGCCGCTTTGTCGGCTTTCGCCTGGTCGGTCTGCGTGGCGGTTTGCGCTTTGGCGGCGATCACCGGAGCGCCCACGGCAAGCGAGACCGTGACCAGCGTCGCCAGAACATGTTTCAGCATAGTATTCCTCCAAGCCCCATTGATACGCGGCGCGCCATTGTAGCGGCACCATGGCCGCACGATATGCGCGTCCGGCGTCGGCGTCCATACGCGCGAGCCGGTTGTAAGTTGCGATGTAAACTTATCTGATATCACCCGAATTTCACGGGAGTTGGTTCAATGGCGCGCAAAATGGTTAAGCGAGCGAAGGCAAAGCCAGCCAAGTCGAAGAGCAAATTGGCGACGGCGCGAGGCGGGCAGCGGCCGATCGAGCTCTACTACTGGCCGACGCCGAACGGCTTCAAGATTTCCATCATGCTGGAAGAGTGCGGGCTGCCGTATACGCTCAAGCCGGTCAACATTTCAAAAGGCGAGCAGTTCGAGCCGTCATTTCTCAAAATCTCGCCGAACAACCGGATGCCGGCGATCATCGATCCGGAAGGGCCGGGCGGCAAGCCGATCTCGATCTTCGAGTCCGGCGCCATCCTGCAATATCTCGGGCGCAAGACCGGCAAGTTCTATCCGGCCGGCGAGCGCGACCGCGTCGAAGTCGACCAATGGCTGTTCTGGCAAATGGGCGGCGTCGGACCGATGGCAGGGCAGGTGCATCACTTCAAGAACTATGCGAAAGAAACGCTGACCTACGCGATCGAACGCTACGTCAACGAAGTGAACCGGCTTTACGGTGTTATGAACAAGCGACTAGCGGACCGCGACTTCATCGCCGGCAAATATTCCATCGCCGACATGTCGCTGGTCGGCTGGGTCAATGGCTGGGAACGCCAGGGTCAGGATATGAAGCAGTTTCCCAGGCTCGCAGCATGGCTCGATCGCATGAAGAAGCGACCCGCCGTCAAGCGCGGCATGACGCTCGGGCTCGAACTGCGCCAGGGCATCGACATGAAGGATCCGAAGGTGCAGGCGGTATTGTTCGGGCAGCGGGCGCGCTAATTTGAGCGTCAGCCGACGCGTGCCCACTGCACGCTCTTGCACAGGACGCCGAGCACGCAGCCCTTGATGGTCGCGCTGTTGGCGCTCTGCATCGTCAGAACGACGTTGAAGGATTTGCCTTCGTCGGCGTTATAAATTTGGCCGATCCATCCGCCGGATTTGTCAGGCCGCAACGACGCGACCTGAAGCCCCATCATCGGTCGCGTCCGCTTGGCGGCATCCGGGTTGAGCGTATCGTTGCGCGGCTTGCCGTTTTCGTCGAGCGGGCGCTTGAGCCAGACGATGTTGCCGCACATCGCGCGTCCGCATTCGGAGATGCGCACCTTGGTGCCGCCATCCGCCGACATCCATACGCCCTGCAGATTCTGCGCGGACGCGGGGACAACCGAGATGGCGGCAAAAGCGAATACGGCAGCGATCAGGCTTTTCATCGGGCTAGATTTGAACCTCTGGTTAGCAAAGCTTGAAACGGCTCGAAGCTGATATAGGAAGTAAAATCAGCATTTTTGCGGCGATTTGGCGCCTTCAATGCGCAAATTGCGGCGCATTCACGTTCGATTCATCGCGATGCTTAAACTGCCATTCAAATTTTCCCGCGCATGCTCACCTCCACGGATGGCATTCGTCCGCGAACAGGGGCGCGCAAGTTCTCTCAAGGGAACAACGCGACAAGGGGAAAGCATCGATGATTAACGTGGAGAGCATCGCATCGTCGCCGGACATCGCGCCGATGTATCTCGATTTTTTCGAGCTCGGCATGATGTATGCGAGCGGGCGCGACGTCGCGCTCGATCTGGTCGAGGCGCATAAGTGGTTCAACATCGCCGCTTCTCGCGGCAATGCTGACGCGACGCGTCTGCGCCGCGAGATCGCCGAGCAGATGAGCGACGCCGAAATCGGCATCGCGCAACGCGCCGCCCGCGATTGGTTAAAGGCAAATCCGCAAGCGCCGGCACCGGAGGAAATTCGCGCCGCCGCCTGAGCTACGGCGTCCGTCGCGGTTCCTGATTCGGCGTGCGGCAGCGAGATTTGACCGCCAACGGAGCAAACCGTAAGGATTTCCGCTCAGCGGAGCTGTGGCCGAGTGGCTGAAGGCGGCGGTTTGCTAAACCGTTATACGCTCTCAAGGCGTATCGAGAGTTCGAATCCCTCCGGCTCCGCCAGCCTATCCCGGCCGAAATTCGAACCCTCGATTTTCCGCGCGTGGCGGACGCGCTTCGCGCGACGCCTCGCGCCATGACGGCCCGGCGCAGCCGGGCCTTTGGGTTCGAATCCCTCCGGCTCCGCCAGCCCTTCCATTCGAATGCGCGTCGGCGAGGGCGCCACTTTTAGGCGGCCCGAAGCGCTTTGATGCGTTTGGCATCTTCGGGTTTGAGACTTTGCCGTGCCATTTTCAGGTCGTAATGGCCCTGAAGATTTATCCAGAACTCCGGACTGTTGCCAAAGTACAAGCTCAGCCGAAGCGCGGTGTCAGCGGTGATGCGCCGCCGGTTGTGGACGATCTCGGCGATCCGGTTTGGCGAAATCCCGATGGCCTTCGCGAGCCGGCTCTGCGACAGACCGTACGCGGGCAGGAATTCTTCTTTCAGCATTTCGCCGGGCGTGACCGGCGCAAATTCATTTTCCGCCATTGTCCCTACCTCTCAATGGTAATCTACGAGCCGAACCTCATGAGGCTCGTTATCGATCCATTTGAAAATCACTCGCCATTGGTC
>JBPCQM010000234.1:0-3057 GCA_050998115.1 Pseudolabrys sp.
TTGCAGACCCGGGATCGTCAAAAACTCGGAATTTGGAATGGTCCCGGAGCGCCAACTACGGCCTCACCAGCGTGTACGGATTTGGCGCGTCGGGCACGCGCTGCCAGCTCTTGTCGTCGACCGGCTCGAACCGCCACGGATTGCCGCGCGCCGGCGACAACATCAGCTCGTCGCGGTCGATGCGCCACTCATTAAATCCGAGCCGCACGATCGCCGCGTCACAGCCCGGTTTGGCCGACAACGTATAGCCATCGCTGGCCGCGGTCGTAGTCAGCGTCAGGGTGCAGAGCACCCTGCCGCCGCGCATGATCGCCCAGTCGCCGGCGACCTCTTCGAGCGGTCTCGGCGGCGGCCCGGCCTCGCCGGGGTGCTGCAGGAACACCACCCCGAGGCCAGGCGTCGGCGCTTCGAAAATGCCGTCTTCGACTTCGCTGAACTCGATCACGGATTTGCCCTTGCCGTCGATCAGCCGGAGCAGGTCAGTGTCCGGGTATTTCCATGCGGTGACATCCTTCACAGGCGGAAACTGCTCGGCGCATTTGGCCTCGAATTCAACCCGATAACCGCCGCCCGCGCGATCGTTGGAGAATGTCGCGGTGCAGACCTTGTCGCGCTCGGCGTTGGATAATTCCCAGGTTCCGGACATCGCCTTTTCGGCTTCGCTCGGCGCGCTTTGGGCCCGCGCGCCCGGCGCGGCCAGCAGTACAAGAACGAAAGCAGCGGTCAGAATTCGGACAATCATGGCCTAGACCAATGCGGTGACCGGTTGCTCGATGAAACCCTTGAACGCCGCAAGCAGTTGTGCACCGAGCGCGCCATCGAGCACACGATGATCGCACGACAATGTGACGGTCATCTGGCTGACGAATTCAACGCCACCGTCCTCGGTCTCGACCGGCGCGCGCCGTGAAGCACCGACCGCGAGGATCGTCGCATGGGGCGGATTGATAATGGCGGAGAATTCCCGGATGCCGTACATGCCGAGATTCGAGATGGCGCTGGCGCCGCCCTGATATTCACTGGCTTTAAGCTTTTTGTCGCGGGCACGCGCGGCGAGATCGCGCATTTCGGCGGAGATCGCGGTCAGCGATTTCGTCTCGGCGTTGCGGATAATCGGCGTGATCAGGCCGCCGTCGAGCGCCACCGCGACGCCGATGTCGGAATTCTTGAAGCGCAAGATGCGATCTTCCGCCCATACGGCGTTGGCCGCAGGAACGCGCTGCAACGCCGCCGCCCAGGCCTTGATGATGAAATCATTGAGCGAAAGCCGAAACGCGCGGTTGCCGTCCTTGTCGGCGGGCGCCGCCGCATTGGCTTCTTCGCGCATCGCGATCAAGCGGTCGATCTCGATGTCCGCCGTCAGGAAGAAATGCGGGATGGTCTGCGCCGCTTCGGTCAACCGCCGCGCGATGGTGGCGCGCATCGGATCGAGCGGAATTTCCTCGTAAGCGATCCCCTCGTAAAGCGCCTTCACCTGCGCTGCGCTGGCGCCCGTCGCCATCGCAACGCCGCGCGATGGCGCGGCGTCTCCGATGTCACCGGCCACGATGCGGCCGTGCGGGCCCGAACCATTGATGCTCGACAGATCGATGCCGCGTTCGCCGGCCAGCCGCCGCGCCAGCGGCGTCACCTGCGTACCCCCGGCAAGCCGCGCCGGGCCGTAGTTGCGCGCCGGTGAACGGACTTCGTTGAATGGGTCCATCGGGCGCAGCGTTTTCGTTGCTGACGCAGCAGGCGAAGAAATTGACACTGCAGCGGGCCGCGCGGCCTGCGCAGGAGGGGATGGCGGCGCTGGCCGCAGCGTATTGGCTGCTTTTGCAGGCGCACTGGAAGCCCCGGCGCCCTCTCCCGCCCCGGCAATCACCGCCACCACCGCGCCGACCTTGGCAACTTCGCCGACCCCGAAATTGATCTCGGTCAGCGTGCCAGCCGCGATCGCCGGCACCTCCATCGAGGTCTTGTCGGTCTCGATCTCGAACAGGTTGTCGCCCGGCTGCACCGCGTCGCCGGACTTCTTGAACCATTTGGTGATCTTGCCCTCGGCGACGGTCTCGCCGAGCTGCGGCATCAGGACGTCCATGAAATTCGCCGGATCATTGATAAGGAACGAGACGCCTTATGTCGGTTATAGCTCCACTCCACAAACCCATATGGCCGTGGTTATGGGCATCAAATACACCTTCAATGAGTACATACTTGTCATTCAGTTCATTTCTGCGAGCGTTGATTTCCTCATTGGTCGTAATCCAGAGACCATTTTTTTCGATTCTGTTTTTGGAATCCTCTCGATTAAAATAAATTGAGTCGCCCTCGAATTCCAACCGCAGAAACCCCGCGGTACTTATCAACTTTCCATCTAATTTTTGTGGAGCGGCAATGAGTGCCACCATGGATATTTTTATAGCCGTGTCATCAGCATAAGCCGGCAGTATAAATGCAACGACTAAAGTCAACGCGATTTGTGCAAACGTCGATAGTTTCATTTGTGTGTACCGGAATTCAGAAAGCTACCAGCTCACCGAGACGTATTGCGTCTCGAGAAATTCCATCATGCCTTCATGCGCGCCTTCACGGCCGATGCCGGACTGCTTCATGCCGCCGAATGGCGCCGCCGGATCGGACACCAGCCCGCGATTGAGGCCGATCATGCCGAAGTCCAACTTTTCGGAAACCCGCATGCCGCGGCTCATGTCCTTGGTGTAGAGATACGCAACCAGCCCATATTGCGTGTCGTTGGCGCGCTTGATCGCCTCGTCCTCGGACCTGAATTTCTGGATGGAGGCGACCGGGCCGAAGATTTCCTCGTTGAGCATTTTCGCGCCATCAGGCACGTCGGTCAGCACGGTCGCCGGATAGAAAAAGCCCGGCCCCTCCGGCGTCTTGCCGCCGGTCATCACCTTGGCACCCTTCTTCACGGCGTCGTCGACCAGCTCGATCACCTTGTCGCGGCCGTCCTTGTTGACGAGCGGCCCAAGATTGACGCCGTCGTCAAGCCCGTTGCCCATTTTCAACGCCTTCATCTTGCCGGTCAGCTTTTGGGCGAACTCATCGTGCACC
>JBPCQM010000242.1:0-6626 GCA_050998115.1 Pseudolabrys sp.
AAGCCCAAACCACGCCGCAGATCGACACCGTCGACGCCGGCCGCGCGGAACCATTGGATCCAATCTGGCGAGGCGGCGCGCGCCCCCAAGGTCTCGTCATGGATGAGCGGAAGGCGCGCCAGCTCGCGGGCATTTTTAACGGGACCATACTTGTCGAGCAGCCGCGGGCTGCACACCGGCACGAACGAAATGCCGATCAGCCGCTCGGTCTCCAAGACCGGATCGGGCATGGCTTGATCCGCCATATTGCGCACCGCGAGGTCGACGCCGTCGGTGACAAAGTTGGCGTTGTTGAGCGAGGATGAAATGCGAACGTCGATATCGCCCGCCGACGTGTCAAACCGGTAAAGCCGCGTCGCCAGCCATTTCGAGGTAAAGCCGGGCGAAGTGCTGACGACCAGAGTGCCGGTCTGCTGCTTGGTGTCGAGACCCGCGACCGCCTCGCGGATTTGCGCAAAACCGGTCTGCAGCCCGGGGTAAAGCTGCTTGCCGGCGGCGGTCAGCGCGATGGCGCGCGCCCGCCGCTCGAACAATTTCACGCCAAGCAAATCCTCAAGCCCGCGGATCTGATGGCTAAGCGCGCCGGCGGTGACGTGCAGCTCGCGGGCGGCCTGCGTCAGGCTGAGATGGCGCGCCGCCGCCTCGAAGGCGCGCAGGGCGGAGAGCGGGGGCATCGGACCATGCATGAGAATTACTCAAGCATCGGATGAGACCTTATCCTTTGTCAACGGCAACTAAAGCGCCGATCTCTAAGGATAACGGATGAGCCAGATTCAATCGTATTCTTTGGAGGATCAGATGGCCTGCACCTTGTCCCATCGCGGCTTTCACGGCACCGGCCGCATCGCTGCGGCCAAGACGCCGCGCCGCCGCGGCTTTCTGCGCGACTTACTCCGCGCCTTGCTCGACGCCGTCATGCTGGCGAACCAGCGCCAGGCCCAGCGTGATATCGACCGCTTTGTGGCGCGACGCGGCAAGCTCACCGACAGTCTTGAGCGCGAAATCGGCGAACGCGTCATGGGTGGCGACTGGAACGTCCGGCACTAGAGTGTCGCACGTCTCGACAGCCTTTTAAAAGGAAACGACCGCTCGTTTGTCACGGGCGGCCGTCGCTGTTTCCAGTTCAGCACTGTTCAGGTGTTCATGCTCTCGAAGAACTCGCCGTTCGTCTTGGTGTTGCGCAGCTTGTCGAGCAGGAAGTCGATGGCGTCCATCGTGCCCATCGGATTGAGGATGCGGCGCAGCACATACATCTTCTTGAGCACCGCTGGCTCGGTAAGCAACTCTTCCTTGCGGGTGCCGGATCGCGTGATGTCGATCGCCGGGAACGTGCGCTTGTCGGCCACCTTGCGGTCGAGAATCAATTCCGAATTGCCGGTGCCCTTGAACTCTTCGAAGATCACTTCGTCCATTCGGCTGCCGGTATCGATCAGCGCGGTGGCGATGATGGTGAGCGAGCCGCCTTCCTCGATGTTGCGCGCGGCGCCGAAGAAGCGCTTCGGCCGTTGCAGCGCGTTGGCGTCGACGCCGCCGGTCAGCACCTTGCCGGATGACGGCACCACGGTGTTGTAGGCGCGGCCGAGCCGGGTGATCGAATCCAGCAGGATGACGACGTCGCGGCCGTGCTCCACCAGGCGCTTGGACTTCTCGATCACCATTTCGGCGACCTGGACGTGGCGAGAAGCCGGCTCGTCGAAGGTCGAGGATACCACCTCGCCTTTCACCGAGCGTTGCATGTCGGTAACTTCTTCCGGCCGCTCGTCGATCAGCAGCACGATCAAGAATACTTCCGGATGATTGGCGGTGATGGCGTGCGCGATGTTCTGCAGCAGCACGGTCTTGCCGGTGCGCGGCGGCGATACGATCAGCGCACGCTGGCCCTTGCCGATCGGCGCAACGATGTCGATGACGCGAGCCGAGAGGTCCTTCTTGGTCGGATCCTCGTGCTCCATCTTGAGCCGCTCCTCGGGATAAAGCGGCGTCAAGTTGTCGAAGTTGACTTTGTGCTTGGCTTTCTCGGGGTCTTCGAAATTAAGCGTGTTGACCTTGAGCAGCGCGAAATAGCGCTCGCCTTCTTTTGGGCTGCGGATATGGCCGTCGACGGTGTCGCCGGTGCGCAAGCCAAAGCGGCGGATCTGCGAGGGCGAGACGTAAATATCGTCGGGTCCGGACAGGTAATTGGATTCCGGCGAGCGCAAAAAGCCGAAGCCGTCGGACAACACTTCGACGACGCCTTCGCCAATGATGTCGATCTCTTGCGTGGCGAGCTGCTTCAGGATGGCGAACATCAGCTCCTGCTTGCGCATGGTGCTGGCGTTCTCGACGGAATTTTCCTCGGCGAACGCGACAAGCTCGGCCGGGGTCTTGGACTTGATGTCCTGGAGTTTCATTTCCCGCATACGGGGGTAATCCTTGGGAGAGAGGCCGGCGGCGTCCGCAAAAAGCAACGGCTCGCGCGGGCTTTAGGGAAGGAGAGACAGAAGTCGCAGGTCTAAGGTGGGAAAGCGTCTGGAAGAGATCCCGGACCCGATGCTGCGACCGGCTTGAATACACAAAGCCGGAACGCGACTGCATCCGCCTGCGTTCGGGGGGATGCGTCGAATATAAGGAAAACACGGTTTTCCGCAAGGGCGCGCGGCGCGCACCACGTAAAAACCCAATTCAGAACGGCTTAACCACCGCCAACAGGACAATCACGATCAGCAGACCTGTCAGTATCTCATTGATGATACGATAGAATTTTGGCGATTGCGTGTTGGAGTCGGTGGTGAATTTGCCGACGCACGAACTCAAGTAGCCGTGCAGTCCCGACATCGCAATCACCAGCACCAGCTTGGCGTGTAGCCAATAAGCGGCGAACCAGCCGCCCTCAATCAGCAGCGCGATGCCGAGCAGCCAGGTCGCGATCATCGCCGGCGTCATGATGAACTTCAGCAGCCGGCGCTCCATGACCTTGAAGGTTTCGGATTGCGCCGAACCGCGCTTCGCGCTGGCGTGATAGACGAACAACCGCGGCAGATAGAGCATCCCTGCCATCCAGGCAATGACGGCGATGATGTGGAAGGCTTTGAGGTAGAGATACATGGTTGTTCTGCCGTCATCATCCGCGAAGGCAGATGATCCAGTAACCACCGTCGGCATGTTCTCCGCAAGCGTCACGGCATACTGGATGCCCGCTTTCGCGGGCATGACAACAAGAGATCAGCCGCGCACCCGCTTCAACATCCGTTCCACATTGGCGATCGGCGTGTCCGGCAAAATGCCGTGGCCGAGGTTGAAGATGAAAGGTCTCGCAGCGAAGGCCTCCAACACGGCATCGACCTCATGGTCGAGCGCATCGCCGCCGGCGCGTAAGATTTCCGGATCGAGATTGCCCTGCACCGGCACACGCGACTGAATCTGCTCCCGCGCGAATGTCCGGTCAATATTGGTTTCTAGACTGACCGCGTCGACGCCGGTCTCCTCGACATAACGTGGTATTTTTTCGCCGGCACCGCGCGGAAAGCCGATCATCTTCGCGCCCGGCACTTTGGCGCGTAGTTTCGTTACGATCGCCTTGGTCGGCTGTACGCACCAGCGTTCGAAATCATCCAGCGGCAATGAACCGGCCCACGTATCGAAGATTTGCACCACATCCACACCAGCCTTGAGCTGCCCGGCGAGATAGTCGGCCGACGCGTCGACCAATCTATCGATAAGACGCTGAAACGCCTGCGGCTCGCGCGCCGCCAGTTGCTTTGCTGGCGCCTGGTCCGGCGTGCCCCGGCCAGCAATCACATACGTCGCAACGGTC
This sequence comes from Pseudolabrys sp., assembly GCA_050998115.1. Lineage (GTDB taxonomy): Bacteria > Pseudomonadota > Alphaproteobacteria > Rhizobiales > Xanthobacteraceae > Pseudolabrys. The sequence continues at coordinate 3,794 of JBPCQM010000242.1, forward strand.
CACGGCGCTCCGCAGAAGCCGATGAACGTCGTCTGCCGCGGCAACTGAGCCTTGACCAGACGTACGGTTTCGTAAATCGGCGCTAGCGCCTTTTCATCGATTTCCCCAGTGATGCCATCGAGCGCTTTCGCATCGTTCAACGGCTCAAGCCGGGGTCCTTCGCCTTCGATGAACCAAACCTTGCGGCCGAGCGCATAGGGCACTACTAGGATATCGGAAAATAAAATGGCGGCGTCGAAACCGAATCGCCGCACCGGCTGCAGCGTCACCTCGCAGGCAAGCTGTGGATTGAAACACAAATCGAGGAAACCGCCGGCCTTCTCCCGCGTTGCCCGGTACTCTGGCAGATAGCGTCCTGCCTGACGCATCATCCAGACCGGCGGAATAAGTTGATGCTGGCCGTTCAAGACCGCGAGTATAGTTTGTCCAAGGCCATTCGCGTTCAAAACTGCTTCTCTCTAACTCTTAAAAGATTCTTCTTTTGTAGTAGTGAATCGGTGATCTGGACTCATGACTCGCGGTCCACCTTCTGTCCACCGGCTGCACGATTCTCACAATGAGTCACAGGCATCCCGTATTTGCCAAACCCATACGGTTTCAAGCTTTGATTCCAGGCATCCGTTGAATCCGTTCACAGTGCTTTCCCCAATCATTTTCATATTATTCCGCTTTCAACGGCGGCAATTCCGGTTGACGCCTCGATGGCACGAATGTGGATGGGGAAACAACGCTCCCACGGTTTCGCCTTGCAAGGGGGGTTGAGGCATGGCCTCCTCCCCAGGAACACACAGGCTGTCATCGATCTATCCCGTGGCTGAGAGAATGGCTGAGACGAAATATTTTCATCTTCATCTCGTTTCGGATTCGACCGGCGAAACCTTGATCACGGTTGCCCGCGCCGCCGCGGCGCAATACGCCAACGTCGCGCCGGTCGAGCATTTGTATCCAATGGTGCGCAGCCGCAAGCAGCTCGACGTGGCGCTTGCCGAAATTACCGAAGCGCCGGGCCTAGTGCTCTATACGCTGCTGGAGGAAAATCTGATCGAGCTGCTGGAAACCAAATGCCGAGAGCTCGGCCTACCCTGCATGTCGATCCTCGGGCCGGTGCTCAAGGTATTCCAGTCTTACCTTGGCACCGAAACCGGCCACCGGGTCGGCGCCCAGCACGTGCTCAACGCCGAATATTTCCAGCGCATCGAGGCGCTCAATTTCACCATGCTGCATGACGACGGCCAGCATGTCGAAGGACTCAACGACGCCGATGTGGTGCTGGTCGGAGTGTCGCGCACCTCGAAGACGCCCACCTCGATCTATCTGGCCAATCGTGGCGTTAAGACCGGCAACGTGCCGCTGGTGCCGGGTGTGCCGCTGGCGCCGGAAGTCGAGAAGCTCAAGGCGCCGTTGGTGGTCGGCCTTTACGCCAGCCCGGAGCGCATTGTGCAGATCCGCGAGAACCGGCTGCTTGGGCTCAACGCCCACAAGGACGACGATCAGTATATCGACAAGACCGCGGTGGCCGAGGAGATCGCATTTTCGCGCCGGCTATGCGGCAAGCATAATTGGCCCTCGATCGACGTCACGCGGCGCTCGATCGAGGAGACCGCGGCCGCGGTGATGCGGCTGCTCGCCGAACGGCGCCGGCACCCGAGCACGTAGAATGGTCTCGACGCCAGCCAGAAACACCGCTCATTCCCGTCCTCGGGTCCGGCTCTTCGCCGGCCCGAGCACAGGCTGCAACGGGAATCCAGGGGGTGGGACTCTGGGTCCTGGCTTTCGCGGGGACGAGCGGAATGAAGTGCCGTGACGCTCTGGCTCGCCCCATTACCGCTGGTGCTGGCGTCCAACAGCGAAGCGCGGCGCAAGATGCTCGCGGATACCGGCATTGCGTTGGAGATCAAACCGGCCAATATCGATGAGCGCGCGGTCGAGATGGAGAACAATCCGAGCAATGCGCGGGACGCTGCAACGCTGCTGGCGCGGGAAAAGGCGTTCGCCGTGTCACGCCAAGCGCCGCAACGTATCGTGCTCGGCGCCGACCAGACGCTGTCTTCGGGCGAGCGGCGATTTTCCAAGCCCGCCAATCTCGATGCTGCGCGCGAACAGTTGCGCGCGCTGTCCGGCAACACCCATGAGCTGCATTGCGCGGCCGCCATCGTGATAGACGGAGAAATGTTGTTCGACCATGCCGACACCGCGCGGTTGACCATGCGCTCGCTGTCTGATGCTTTCATCGATCGCTACTTGAAGGCGGCAGGCGTCGCGGTGACGCATAGCGTTGGTGCCTATCAGATCGAAGGCGCCGGCGCTCACTTGTTCGATCGGATCGAGGGTGATTACTTCAGCATTCTCGGCTTGCCGCTATTGCCCGTCCTCAAATTCTTGCGCCGCCACGGCTTGATCGCGGAATGATGATGTTTGTCCTCGGCCTCACCGGCTCGATCGGCATGGGGAAATCGACCACGGCGAAAATGTTTGCCGAGGCGGGCGTACCGGTGCACGACGCAGACTCCGCTGTGCACAAGCTTTATGACGGCGAAGCCGCGCCGGTAATCGAGGCGGCGTTTCCCGGCACCACCGCCAATGGCAAGGTGGATCGTCATAAATTGGCGGCCCACGTCGTCGCGCATCCCGGCGATTTCAAAAAACTTGAGGCATTGGTGCATCCGCTCGTGGCCGTCGCGCGGGACAAGTTTTTGGCCGAAAACAAGGAATCGCCGGTGGTTTTGCTCGACATTCCGCTGCTTTACGAAACCGGCGGCGAAAAGCTTTGTGATGCGGTGGTCGTCGTTTCCGCACCGCCGGAACTGCAGCGGGGGGGGGGGGGGGGGGGGGG
>JBPCQM010000285.1:0-20093 GCA_050998115.1 Pseudolabrys sp.
ATCAATTTTGCCATAAAATTCAACCGGATTTCGATTGCCGGTAGGCGTGCTCGGCGCTCGCCCTGGCGGCGTCCGGTTAACACGGGGAATACGGCGGGGAAAGGGCGCACGGCGGCGCACGATCCTCGCGCACTCGCACATGTTAAATTACCTGCCAACGCGCTGTGTGTGCCTCAAGGCGTCCACGCATTATAATCGCCGGTGGCCTTCGGCCGGCGGCCCTGCGCCAAGGTCGATCCGCTCGGCCGCACCGCGCCAGGCGTGCCGGTCATGTTTTGCCGGTGCGGCTTCTGCCAGGCGCGCGGCGTGTATTTCTCCTGCACCGGCGCGACGTCGACGGTATGGTGGATCCAGCCGTGCCACGACGGCGGAATGGTGGAAGGTTCGGCATAGCCGTTGTAGACGACCCAACGCCGCTCAAACCCCAGCGCTGCATCTATCTTGCCACCGCGCGTGCGATAATATCGATTGCCGAATTCATCTTCGCCGACGAATTCGCCGTGCAGCCACGTCCAAACCTGGGTGCCGAATGTTTGCCCGTTCCACCAGGTAAAAAGTCGTAGCAGGAAATTTTTCATGGCGGGCAAATGTCAGTTCAAGCGTTGATCATCAAGGACGCGGCGGCGTTCTGACACCTCGCCCGGGCCCTGTCCAGACCGCACAGGGTTGCGTCGAAGCGAGATCCAGAAGCGAGGAGCGTTCGTTGATGGTCGAGTAGCGACGCCAAATTTTGCACACCGCCGCGCTCACGCGACTTGGACGCGTGGATGAAGCGAACGCAACGGCACAGACAGCGCTAGAGTGTGACCCTCCTTCACCATTCATGGATTGTTGCGCATTGTCGGCTTGAACCGGCCGTCCTCCGGCCCCTTGTGGACGTTGGCGCAAAGTCGGGCTACCCGGTTGATCGACCGTCAAAAGAGTCTAACCGCCCACATCGAAGATTTTGGCGCAACAAAACCGAGCAAGCGCGATTGCGCCCAAACATCGCGCCGAGAAGCGCCGAGCAGGCGGACGTAGCGTCGATGTATCCCGGCGCGGGGCGATTCTCCGCATAAGTGAATTCACAGCCGCTGGTATCCCGGCTCGCTGGATTTCGCAGCGCGTCATAGCGGCTAAGCGGCTGAAACGCTTTCGAGAATCACGACGCGGCAGGAATTTATCCCGCAGGTTTTCCAGTGCCTGTCCCGGTCATGATCGAGAGTTACATCGGCGCGGTGTTCGCCAATTCCCCCGTATTCCGGTCATTTGTCTGTCATGTAGCAAGGAATCAAAACCTAGTTCTGGAGAGCAAGAAAATCGCTTTCGGACTCCGCCGGATCGCTCAATACTGATCCCGGTTTCGCCGCTGTTTTCGCGCGTTTCACAGCAAAAACCACCAGACTTAGTGTTTGATTCACCATTGACCACTAAATCTAGTTGACGGGTACGGCGAGTCCCCCTAGCTTTAGTAGCGTCAGTTCGGTCGAGTTTAAGGTTCCTCCGAACCTCCAAACGACACAGGTCGGTTGGCCCACGCCCGAAAAGGCGTTTTGGGACAGGGATTTATGCCGCGTAATGGGCCTCAAAAACCCGCGAGTAAACGGTGCCGGATAATAGCGCCGTGTCTATCTGAGGGCAGGAAGCGTCGAACCGGGAACGAGCAGTCAGGCGGGGAACGGACAGTCCTGCCAGGGATATAATCGCCGGTCGCATCCAAGCACCGGCGCGGCATAAGGGGCTTGAGAAACATGCAGATCGAACGGCGCTACACCAAGGACGGCAAGTCGGCCTACGCGGGCATCGCGTTCCGCCTCACCACCAGTGAGATCAAGAACCCCGACGGGTCCGTGGTGTTCAAGCTCGACCATGTCGAGGTGCCGGAATTCTGGTCGCAAGTCGCCTCGGACGTGCTGGCGCAGAAATATTTTCGCAAGGCCGGCGTGCCGGTCAGCCTGAAGAAGGTCGAAGAGAACTCGGTCCCCTCCTTCCTGTGGCGCTCGGTCGCCGACGACAAGGCGCTCGCCGCGCTCCCCGAAAAAGATCGCACCACCGGCGAGACCTCCGCCAAGCAAGTGTTCGATCGGCTGGCCGGCACCTGGACCTACTGGGGCTGGAAGGGCGGCTACTTCGACAGCGAGACCGACGCGCAGGCCTTCTACGACGAGCTGCGCTACATGCTGGCCGCGCAGATGTGCGCGCCGAACTCGCCGCAATGGTTCAACACCGGACTTCATTGGGCATACGGCATCGACGGCCCCGGCCAGGGCCATTATTACGTCGACCCCTTCACCGGCAAGCTGGAAAAATCCGGCTCGGCCTACGAGCATCCGCAGCCGCACGCCTGCTTCATCCAGTCGGTCTCCGATGACCTGGTGAACGAAGGCGGCATCATGGATCTGTGGGTGCGGGAAGCCCGCCTGTTCAAATACGGCTCCGGCACCGGCTCGAACTTTTCGCGGCTGCGCGGCGAAGGCGAGAAGCTGTCGGGCGGCGGCAAGTCATCCGGCCTGATGAGCTTCCTTAAAATCGGCGACCGCGCCGCCGGCGCCATCAAGTCCGGCGGCACCACGCGCCGCGCCGCGAAGATGGTGATCGTCGACGTCGATCATCCGGATATCGAGACCTATATCGACTGGAAGGTGATGGAAGAGCAGAAGGTGGCGGCGCTGGTCACCGGCTCGAAGATCAACCAGAAGCACCTGCGGGCCATTCTCAAGGCCTGCGTCAACTGCGAAGGCCCCGGCGACGACTGCTTCGCGCCCGACAAGAACCCAGCCTTGAAGCGCGAGATCAAGCTGGCCCGCAAGTCGATGGTACCGGACAACTACATCAAGCGCGTCATCCAGTTCGCTAAGCAGGGCTACAAGGACATCAATTTCCCGATCTACGACACCGATTGGGATTCGGAAGCCTATCTCACCGTCGCCGGGCAGAACTCCAACAACTCGGTGCGCGTCACCGACGAATTCCTCAAAGCAGTCGATGCCGACGCCAAGTGGGATCTCACTTATCGCAAGAACGGCAAGGTCGCGAAGACGCTCGACGCCAAGGAGCTGTGGGAGAAGATCGGCTACGCCGCCTGGGCCTCGGCCGATCCGGGCCTGCAATACCACACCACCATCAACGACTGGCACACTTGCCCGCAAGGCGGCGAAATCCGCGCCAGCAATCCGTGCTCGGAATACATGTTCCTCGACGACACCGCCTGCAATCTCGCGTCGCTGAACCTGCTGACGTTCCGCGACGACAAGACCGGCGCGTTCCAGACAGCAAGCTACGAGCATGGCGTCCGGCTGTGGACCGTGGTGCTGGAAATCTCGGTGATGATGGCGCAATTCCCGTCGAAGGAAATCGCCGAGCGCTCCTACGAATACCGCACGCTGGGCCTCGGCTACGCCAATATCGGCGGCCTGCTGATGACCTCCGGCATCGGCTATGACTCGCACGAAGGCCGCGCCATCGCCGGCGCGCTGACCGCGATCATGACCGGCGTGTCCTACGCCACGTCCGCCGAAATGGCGGCGAAGCTCGGCGCCTTCCCCGGCTACGAAAAGAATCGCGACCACATGCTGCGCGTGATGCGCAACCACTGCCGCGCCGCTTACGGCGAGAAAGACGGCTACGAGCAACTCTCGATCACGCCGGTGCCGCTCGACCACGACACGCTCAACGCCACCGCGCACCCGGCGCAGAAGTTCTATGCCGACCTGTCGCAGCACGCCAAGACCGCGTGGAACCGCGCCATCAATCTCGGCCAGAAACATGGCTACCGCAACGCGCAGGCTACCGTGATCGCGCCGACCGGCACCATCGGCCTGGTGATGGATTGCGACACCACCGGCATCGAGCCGGACTTCGCGCTGGTGAAGTTCAAGAAGCTGGCCGGCGGCGGCTACTTCAAGATCATCAACCGCGCCGTACCGGACGCGCTGCGCACGCTCGGCTATTCGGAAGCCGACATCGCCGAGATCGAGGCTTACGCCGTCGGCCACGGCAATCTCGGCCAGGCGCCGGCCATCAACCACGCCTCGCTCAAGGCCAAGGGCTTCACCGAGGAGGCGCTGGCGAAGGTCGAGAAGGCGCTACCGACCGCGTTCGACATCAAGTTCGCCTTCAACAAATGGACGTTCGGCGAGGAATTCCTAGTCAAGAACCTCGGCCTCACCGCCGAGGCGATCGCCGCGCCCAGCTTCGACCTGCTCGCGGCGCTCGGCTTCTCCAAGCGCGACATCGACGTCGCCAACATCCACGTCTGCGGCGCCATGACAGTCGAAGGCGCGCCGCATTTGAAGCTCGAGCACTATCCGGTATTCGACTGCGCCAATCCGTGCGGCCGCACCGGCAAGCGCTTCCTCTCGGTCGAAAGCCACATCCGCATGATGGCGGCGGCGCAGCCTTTCATCTCAGGCGCCATCTCTAAGACCATCAACATGCCGAACGAGGCGACGGTCGAGGACTGCAAGGCGGCTTACTTGCTGTCCTGGCAACTCGCACTCAAGGCCAATGCGCTCTACCGCGACGGCTCGAAGCTGTCGCAGCCGCTCAACTCGCAACTGATCGCGGACGAGGACGACGAGGACGATGCCATCGAGACCTTCCTCGACAAGCCGATGGTGGCGCGCACCACGGCGATGGCCGAGAAGGTGGCGGAGAAAATTGTCGAGCGCATCACCGTGATCCGCGATCGCGAGAAGCTGCCGGGCCGCCGCAAGGGCTATACCCAAAAGGCGGTGGTCGGCGGCAACAAGGTCTATCTACGCACCGGCGAATATGACGATGGGCGTCTCGGCGAGATCTTCATCGACATGCACAAGGAAGGCGCGGCGCTGCGCTCGTTCATCAACAACTTCGCGATCGCGGTGTCGCTCGGCCTGCAATACGGCGTGCCGCTCGAGGAATATGTCGACGCCTTCACCTTCACCCGCTTCGAGCCATCCGGCCCGGTGCAGGGCAACGACACCATTAAGTTCGCCACCTCTATCCTTGACTACGTGTTCCGCGAGCTGGCGGTGAGCTACATGGAGCGTTACGACCTCGCCCATTTCGATCCGTCCGAGAGTCTGTTCGATGCGCTCGGCAAGGGCGAAGCCGAAGGCAAGCCGGCCACCACGCTGGTGTCGAAGGGCCTGACCCGCTCGCGCGCGGACAAGCTGTCGGTGGTCTCTTCTTCTCCCTCCCCGTCTTCCGGGGAGGGAGTCGCGGCGCGAGCCGCGACGGGTGGGGGCTCAAACGTGACGGCGATCTCCGGCGCCGCGACCGCGCTCAAGGCCAATCCTGATAACTTGCCGGGAACTAAGCTCTCCCCGACCGAGAAGCTGGAAGCGCTGCAATGGCAGCAGCCGAAAGCCCATAGCGTCGAAGACGCTCGCGCTTCGGCGCGAGCTGTTGGCGCGGAGAAGCGCGCCGAGGCCAGGGCCAAAGGCTACGAGGGCGACCCCTGCGGCGAGTGCCAGAACTACACGCTGGTTCGTAACGGCACCTGCATGAAGTGCGATACGTGTGGCAGCACGACGGGGTGCAGCTGACCCCCCTCTCCGCGTCATGGCCGGGCTTGACCCGGCCATAACGTCGACTTTCAAAGGGCGCCGCGAAGGCCGCCCTTTGTTATTTAGCAGACGCGCGCAACGCATGCTTCCTTCACGAAGTAAACCGCAATGCCAAGTTTTTGAAACGTCCGCTGTGTATCTTCAAAGAGGCGCTGGTAACGCGGAAAGTGAGGAAACGCGACACCGACGAGAGCATTGGGGTAGGCGTTCTGAAGACGCACGGCCTTAAGTAGCGCGCGCGAATACCAATGCTGAGCCTGATTGGTTGGGTTTGTCCGTTTCTGTTCTGCGGATCGCTTTGGATCGCGGTAGAGTGTGGAGGGGTAGCCCTTCACCTCCAAAATTAGTTCCTCCTGACCTCTAAATGCACGAATATCAGCACCACGCTGCTTTGACCGAGTATCGGCGACGGCATCAATGTGCGAGCCTTCGTCGCGCAAGTGATCTACGAGCGCGTCAACACTCGACCTTCCCAGAACCAATCGGTTGTAACATTGGATTCATTAGCGATCTCAACATTGCACGACATTCACATGCCCCTGCGCGCCATAACCGAGCAGCGCGCGATCGCGCGTCAGCAAGGTCGCGCCGAGTTCGCGCGCTGTCGCGGCGATGATACGGTCGGTCGGGTCGCTCGGCGGCTTGCCGGGCAGATAGGACGAGGCAATCAAAACATCCGGTGACAACTCCGCGAGCCGTACGCCCGGCAAAGCCGCAACATTCGCAAACCAACGCTCGGGTTTGATCAGCAGCTGAATTCGGCCGCGCGCGTTGAGCATGCCGATTTCCCACGCCGTCATTGGTGAAACGTATGACGTCACGCCGTCCCGTTGGGCGGCGGCTAGAAGATCGAGCGCGGATTGCGCAAGCCGTTCGCCTTGTGCGATCCAGATGACGGCGCAGGTATCCCACAGCAAGGGCTGCATCTAATTCGTCTCGTCGAGAGACTGGGCCCATTCTGGATCGGCTGGCTGCGTCAGGTCGGTGCCCGGCATGATGCGGACAAGCCCTTTGATGGCGCCATAAGCCGAATGAAACGGCGCATCGTCATCGGCCACCGCTCCTGTCGCGCGGACGCGGCGAAACACCAGCTTGCGACCCGCCATGTCGACTTGTTCGCTCTCGAAGCCGGCGTCGAGCCAGACTTTGGTCATAACGCTGTTCTTCGGGTTGTTGCTCCACCACGGCCGGTACTTGACGGCGGACGGCGGGAGTTTCGCTCCAGTGACGCGCTCAATCTCGGCAAAGGTCATCGGCACGCGCTCGCGATTCTGGTGCTTTAGATACACAGCCAGCGGTGCATATTTAGACATCTCATTGTTCCTATGACGCTCGCTTTCGTAACTAATAGTTACTACCTATAATAGGTATTGTCAAGGACATTTATTACCTTTTTCCTCGTTATCCCGAGCCAACCCTCCACATTTAAACGCATTTTAACCAAATGCCGCAAAGCTAAGCGGGCCGCCGTCACACACCGGGCGCCCTCGCCCGTCGTGTCGAAGACGGGCGTTTTGTGTGTGTATGTGAATGGCGTACCGCGTATCCCCGAATTCCGCGCGGCCGGATGGCCCGTCCGCCCGCCGTAGCCGCTCGCTCTCCCGCAACACCCTGATCGCCGGCGTGTCGCTCGGCGCCGTCTCACTGGCCGCTGCTGGTGTGGCGCTGTTCGGCACCGGCGACGGCCTGCCCACATCCGCGTCGTTCGCCAGCGATAGCCGCAGCGCGCTCAAGGTGGCGCTGGTCGATCCCGCTGCGCCCGTGGTGGCGAGGCGCGACCCGCGCGTCGCGGTGTTGCCCGAGGCGGTGCCGGCGCATGTCGCAATGGCGGTGCCCCCTCACCCCGGCCCTCTCCCCCAAGGGGAGAGGGAGCAGATTGTTCCGCTGCCGGCCGCGCGTCCGGCACAGCAGATCATCGAGGCCGCGCTCATTCCGCTGCCGCGCGAGCGAATCATGGTCGCCTCGGCGGACTCTGAGGCCACTGGATCGCTGGGCATGATCGAGCGTGGCGACATCGCATTGGCCTATGCGAACGTCGGAACTCCTTCACCCTCTCCGCATCGGAGAGAGGAAGAGGAGAAGCGCGCGGCGAAGGCCGGCGACTTCATCGGGCCGCTGCTGCCCGCGGGAAAAGCGGCGCGCGCCAGCATCGTGGCCGCGCCGAAACGGCCGCTGACGCCGCACAACAAGCTCTATGGCGGGCCCGTGCGCGTTGCCTCGCTGACGCCGGATTCCATCCTGCGCGACAGCATGCGGGACACGTCCGAGTTGCCCCGCGCGCCGTATGACAAGCAGACCGCGGTTTATGTGATCAGCGACCGCAAGGTGTACATGCCGGACGGCCGCGCGCTCGAGGCGCATTCCGGGCTCGGCGACAAGATGGACGATCCACGCTTCGTCAAGCTGCGCATGCACGGCGCGACGCCGCCGCATGTCTATGATCTCACAATGCGTGAGAGCCTGTTCCACGGCGTCGAGGCGATCCGCATGACGCCGATCGGCGGCGACGGAGCGATCTTCGGCCGCGCCGGCATCCTGGCGCACACCTACATGCTGGGGCCGAACGGCCAGTCGAACGGCTGCGTCTCGTTCAAGAATTACGACGCGTTCCTCGACGCCTTCAAGGCCGGCAAGATCGCGCGGCTCGCGGTGATCGCAAAACTGGATTGATTTGGCTGGACTGAAGCATTTTAGATTCAAGGCGGGCTTGCGCCCTTTAGGCTTTCTGCCGGTCATTATCGATCGGCAGCACCTGCCCCGAGATCGACTTCGCCGCCGGCGACGCCAGGAATACCGCAAGCGCCGCGATGTCCTTCGGGTCGATCATTTCCTTGATCGACTGCGCCGCCATCGCGTCGGCCTTCACATCCTCCATCGACTTGCAGGAAATCTGCGCTCGCCCCTGGAACACCCGCACGATGCGCTCGCCCTCGACCGCGCCGGGCGCGATCGCGTTGGCGCGGATGCCCCATTCGCCAAGCTCCATCGCCAGCGTCTTGTTAAAGCCGATCACGCCCCATTTGGTCGCGGCGTAAGGCGAGCGATTGGCGAAGCCGTAGCGCCCGGCAATCGACGCCATGTTGATGATGACGCCGGCCTGTGATTTCTTCAGGTGCGGAATGGCGAGCCTTGTGACATCGAACATGCCGGTAAGGTTGACCGCGACGACGCGGTCCCAGTCGTCCTGCGGAAAGCCCTCGACCGGGTGCGTCAGGCCGGCGATGCCGGCATTGTTGATGAGGACGTCGAGGCCGCCGAGCGCTTCGACACCCTCCGGCACCATGCGCTCGATCGATGTGCGGCTCGCCATGTCGCAGTGATGCGCGATCAGGTCGGGAATTTCGGCGCGGACCGCGGCGAGCGCCTTCTCGTCGATGTCGCAGACGAACACTTTCGCGCCGGTGGCAGCGAAGGCGCGGGCGAATTCGCGGCCGATGCCATTGGCGCCGGCGGTGATCAGGACTTTTTGCGGCATGTCTGCCCCTCCTTCGTCATGCCCGCACTTGTTGCGCGCATTCACGTCTCCTTTGACGAAGTAGCAAGACGTGGATGGCCGGGACAAGCCCGGCCATGACAGAAAATTACTCCTCCTTCTCCGTCGTGAAATACAGCGGATAGCCCTCTTGCTTGCCCATCTCGGTCGCCTCCTTGGCCTTGGTGTCGGCGACGTCCTTGGTGTAGACCGCGATCACGCAGGCGCCCTTCTGGTGCGCCGTCATCATTACGCGATAGGCATGGCTTTCGTTCATGCGGAATACCGCCTTTAATACCTGCACAACGAATTCGCGCGGCGTGAAGTCGTCGTTGAGCAGGATCACTTTCCACAGCGGCGGGCGTTCGGTCTTTGGCGCCGTCTTAGTCGCGGTCGTGGTTTTAATGCGTGGCTTGACCTTGACCTGGCTCATCGGGATGCATCCCAGCGCACGCGCGATAGGGGCTGCAATATTGCGCCGGGGCCGCGGGTTATGCCGCCGCCGCGAATGCTGGGGGAGCCACTGCGTAACTATTTGCTGGTGTTTTGGCCTGGGTCAACGGTAGTCTTCGATGATCCTTCCGGCGCCGCCTGCATGCCGGGCGGGCTCTGGCCCTGTGGGCTTTCCGGCGGAGCACCGCCGCTGCCGGTATTGATCGGCCCAGTCCACCCTTGCGGCTGTTTTTGCCCCATGTCTTCTGGTGCTTGCGTACGACCGACGCTGTAGCCGGATTTATCATTGTCAGACGGCTTGGTTTGCGCCAGCGCCGAGGCCACGAAGGCCGTCGAAATTACGACCAAGACAGCCGACCGTAGGATGGTTTGGATCATGCGCTAACAACGCATCGGGAGGTTAAATGGTTCCGCTGGCCGGCCTCCATCTCCTGTGCCAGTTTGCGCCAACGGCATAAGAGTGGTCATGGCGCGAATTTTATTGACCCATACGCCCGATATGCGGGCGAATTATTACGGCGAACGCGCCGTCGCCGAACTGCGCAAGCTTGGCACGCTGAAGCTCAACGAAACCGGCCAGGTGCTGGAGGGCGAGGCGCTGGCCGAGGCGGCGCGCGGCTGCGAAATTATCGTCACCGACCGGGCGACCCCCGGCCCAGCCGGATTCTTCGCCAATGCGCCGGACTGCGTCGCATTTCTGCGAGTCGCGATCGACATCCGCAATATCGACGTTGCCGCCGCCAGCCAGCAAGGCATTCTGGTAACGCACGCCACCGCGGGCTTCATCGCCTCAGTCGCCGAGATGGCGGTCGGCTACATGATCGATCTTGGCCGCCACGTCAGCCGCTCAACCGCCGAATATCATGCCGGCCAGGAAGCCGAACCGCGCATGGGCCGCCAGCTCAAGGGCGCCACGCTCGGCATTCTCGGCTATGGCGCGATCGGCGAATATCTGGCGCGGCTCGGTCTCGCGCTCGGCATGACGGTTCTGGTCAAAGATCCGTTCAAAAAAATCGCCGAGCCGGGCGTCACGCAAGCCGAGTTCAACGACGTGCTGCAAAAATCCGATTTCGTGGTCTGCCTCGTCATCGCCAACGAGACGACCGAAAACCTGATCAACGCGGCGGCGTTCTCGCGCATGAAGCGCACCGCCTATTTCCTCAATCTATCGCGCGGCAATTTGGTCGACGAGGCGGCGCTGGCGGCGGCGCTCGACGGTAAGATCATCGCCGGCGCGGCGATGGACGTCGGCCGCGCGCAAGATCAGAAGCCGTCATTGTTTCTGGCGAAGCGGCCTGACGTGATTGCCACCCCGCACACCGCCGGCCTGACGCCGGAGGCGGCCGAGCATCAGGCGTTCGACACCGTCAAGCAGGTGGCCGAGCTGGTGGCCGGGCGGATGCCCCCCAACGCCGCCAATCCCGGCAAGGCGACCCGCCTCGCCCGCCTGCGCAAAAACGCCTGACGGAACCAAGTTTCATCCCTGCCGTTATCGCCCAGCACACAAATCCGATATCGGGGGCACCATGGCCATTAATCAGAACGTTCTCGTCATCGTCGGCATTCTGGCCGGTGTCATTATCGGCTTCATCGGCTATCAGATTTACGATCAGCACCGCGAGCCGAAAGGTGTGCAGATCAATCTCGGCCCAAGTGGCCTGTCGGTCGAGAAGAAATAACACCGGCGTGTTTTTCGGCGCATGATCTTATCCGAAATCCGTTTCCATTTTCGGAATCATGCGCTCGCACGCCGCCGCGCCAGCCAAGCGTCGATGCTCCACGGTCCCGGCCCGACTACCGCGATGTAGAGAAACACGAAGCAATACAAAATCGCCGAATCGCCGCGGTTGATGATGGCGAAAAAGCTGTTCGGGGCGTGGCTATGAAAATAGGCGAACGCCATCTCGCCCGACATAACGAGCGCCGCCAGCCGTGAGAACAGTCCGATCGTCAGCAACGCGCCGCCAACCAGTTCGATCGCGCCGGCAAACCACAGCAAGGAAAACAGCGCCGGCGGCGGCAGCGGCGAGGGAAACCCGAACAGCCGCGAGGTGCCATGCTCGAAAAACAGCAGCGCCGTGACGATGCGCAGGATGCTGAGCATGGCCGGCGCGAAGCTCGCGACAGAAGAAGGCGAAAAAAATGGCGCGGCTCGCGGCGTTACGCCGGAAGCGGTCGGACCGAATGGCACGGACTATTCCTTAGGCAGGCCCCGCCCGAGGCTCTAGCGAATCCGGTGTGTCGGCGCACATCACAAAAATCTGAACAGGCCGGCGTGTCGAACGGCCTTGTTACGTCAGGAGTGCTGCTTCACTCGCGAGCGATTCGCCGTAGGATAGTCATCGCGAAACGGGGGGATTGGGGCCAGCAAGGGAATTCCGACGGAGGCGGCCTATGGAACTTCGTGCCCGCAAGATCGAACGCTTCGCCCGCTCGCGTCCCGTGATTGAATGCGCGCAGTGCGGCGAGCGCCTTTTCGTTCCCGAATGGTCGGAATATCTCGACGCCCGCCGCGCGCGCCATTTGTGGCGCTGCGAGGAATGCGGCTACAGCTTCGAAACGACGATCCGCTTCGCGGCGGCGGCGTAAGGAGCAGCACGACGCGCGCGCTACCGCCTTGTCAGGAAAACTGGCGCCGCACGTTCCGCCTGTTCCTTGCGCCGCGGCGGACGGATTTTTACAACGTGATGCTGAGATAACGGCGCTGCGTCAGGCGCGGCAGCGATTGCGACGGCAATTCGACCACCCAGTTCGCCGCGCCGCGCATCCAGATCGGATGCGCTCAACCGTCGCCACGACATTACGGACTTGCCGACTTACTTGCCGCGTAACGATGTTTCCTCCGACCTTCGCCACCGGCGGCGGCGCGGCAGGCTCCGTCAGGGCCGCCAGTTTCAGCGGCGCTTGGATCGTCTCCGGCTCGCGCAAGGCCGACCGGCGTTCAATCGGGCGCTTGGCCTGCGCGACAATAGTCATTTGAGCCACGGCCGGCGTTCCCGCCGATTCCGCCGCGGCAAGCTTTATATGGGCGCGGCAGCCAGATTGGCATCGCGTTGCGCCTGCAAATTCTGCGCAACAGCATCAATGACCAGCGCATGCTCGTCACGCAGAGACGCCGCACTGGAATTTCCACAAGTATCTTGTCGCCCGCTCCGGGGCGCTGAAAGCGAGCTTTGCCTCGGCGGTCGAGCAGATCGACCCGCGGATTATCAAGGTGATCGAGACTGCATTCGCAGGCTGAACCCGCGAAAACCGTCCAAAGCCACCGTCTCGCCGTCGAACTTGGTGTTGACGAATCGCCAGTATAGTGACGAACTGGTGGTGAAATTCGGCACACCCGGGCCGGCGTCGTTGCGCACAGCCGACCCGTTGCGAGGTTCCTCCCGCGTGGCGTTCAAACTTGGGCGGCCGCAAGGCAGCCCTTTTTCATGTCCGCTTTAATCCCAAGTTCAGCTACGCTTTTTGCGCCCGGTCGCGGTCTCGGTGCGCCGGGCCGCAGTCTTGCGCCGGGTTTTGCGCGCTTCCGCCGGCGGCCGACGCTTGCCGGCCTTTTTCTGTCGCAGCCCGAAGCGCTTGCGCTGTCGTGTCAACTCACGCCGGGCGTCGCCGAGTGCCTTGAGCAGATCGTCGATCCTGTGTTCGGCGATTTGCGCGCCTGGCTTGATGTAGTCCGTGAGCAGATTTCGCGTATTGCGCAGCGCTCGCCCAATCATATTGCGTTTGGCCATAGTGAGTCCCTCGCCATCGTTCCAGGGTCGGAACTTCAACGCGGCGGGAACCGATTGGTTCAACCAGACGTCGGGCGCAGGCTCGGCTAGGCGGCGCCGAACCGAGTGCGCGCCGACATGTAGCGCCGTGCGGCGCCCGCCACTTTGTGCTCGACAGCAGCGGCCGGCAACGGATCGATCGCTTCCATCAACTGCAGGAAAGGCGCTGCCCGGCAACGGCGGCGCGAACACATAGCCCTGCGCAGAGCGGATGCCGAGCTCGCGCAAATGCACCACCTGCTCGAAATTTTCCACGCCTTCGGCCACTACGTCCATGCGCATGTTATGCGCGAGGTCGACCAGCGTTTCGACGATGGTGATGGAGTTGCGGTCGGTGCCGATCGCGTCGATGAACATCTTGTCAATCTTGATGATGTCAACGCCGAGCTTGAGCATATACGACAAGCCGCTGTGACCAGTGCCGACGTCGTCGATAGCGATGCGAACGCCGAGGCCTTGCAACGAGCAATGACGCGGCGGGTTTTCGGTGAGGCTTTCGATCGGATCGCGCTCAGTCAATTCCAGCACCACCTGCGCCAACTCGATCGGCGTGCCGGAAAATATTTTCCGCACTTCCTTGATGATCGATTCGTCGCGAAATAACTGAGCGGCGAAATTGAAAGAAATCTTCAAGCCCGGCCGCCGTCCGATCGCAGCGCCAGCTTCGACGCAGACCCGCTTCATAAGATCGTCGTCAGCGCCAAAATCATGCCGCTCGATTCCGCCAGCGGTATAAAAGCACATGGCAGCACCAGCGTGCCGTCCGGCTTTCGCCACCGCACCAGCACCTCGGCCCCGCGCAACTGCCCGGAGCGGATATCGACGATTGGCTGATACTACGGCACGACTTCGATCACGATGCTGGCGAATAGCCTCAGCCATTGCAGGTCGACGTGATTGGCCAGCACGCGTGCCCGCGGCAGCGATATTTCGATGTTGAACCGTATTTGTCGGATTCCTGGCGGGCAATGAAGTTGCGTTCCGCCTGGCCGTCCGGCTGCTCGCCGTTCTCTCTGACAGCCGCGCCGCCGCGGGTCGTCATCGCCGCATACGAACTCAGCGGGCCACCTTGAGTGGAAACCTGCGGCACGAACAGTTCGGACTCACCAGCGCGGCGATATCATTCACGCCACCGGCACCTTCGCGGCGCAGCCGCACCATGCGGCCGCCATCGCCAATTTGCATTACCTCAATCGCCAGGCTATCCGCGCCGGCAATTTTTTCCGACGCCAACAGTTCGCCGAGCGGCAGACCGAGATGGGTGCAAAGCGTCTGCCCATCGCGGCCGACGATCCCGACTTCCTTGAGCGGCACGGTGACGAACGCCGCATGCCGCATCGCTTCGAGATCCGACGGCGCGCAGGAACCGACACCGCGCATGGCATGGCAAGATCGTCGAGCGCCGCGATAACCTGGCCTACTCGCGTTTCAGCGAGCGTGATGGAGCGCTTGGCCGAACTGGCGACGTCTTCCAGGCCTTGGCGGTCGACCAACGTGTCGACCCATTTTTCGAAAGCCAGCAAAGGCCCGCCGGCCATGCACGGCGCCGGCGACGATCGCAAAGGCATGTTTTCGGGTGAAAAAATCCACTCCGCACCCACTCCCGCTTTGCGCTGAGTGAGCCATTGCCGCCGTAAAGGCGGGCTTAAGCTTAAGGCTGGGTAAGCGAGGGCCGCCCGGCTTGGTTAGCAAAGAGTTAAAAATTGGGAACAATAGCCGCGCCTGCCGATTGGCCCCGACCTGCTTGGAGAAACGATGATCCCGCGCCTGTTCAACCTGTGGCAAAACGTGCGCTCGAGCCTCTGGGCACTGCCGCTAGTGATGGCGGTCACGGCGGTCGCGCTCGCCTACCTCGCCATCCACACCAAGTTCGGCCAGGGCGGCGATCCGGTCTGGTTTCTCTACAGCGGCGACGCGGCGCAGGCGCCGCAATTTCTCTCCGATCTCGTCACCGCCATGCTCACGATGGCGACGCTCGCCATTTCAATTACCATGGTGGTACTGGCGCTGGCGGCCCAACAGCTTGGGCCGCGCCTGATCCGCAGCTTCATGGCCGACCCGAAAACGCAGATCGCGCTCGGGCTGTTTGTCTCGACGGTCGTTTATCTGGTCCTGGTGTTGCGTACGACCTACGGCACCGATTCAGTGCCCAACCTCGCCGTAACGGTCGGTACTGGCCTTGTCCTGCTCAGCATCATGATGCTGCTCGTCTTTGTGCATCATCTGGCGAATTCGATCGTGTCCGACAACGCGATTGCCCGAGTCGGTGACGCGCTCGACGCCGATATCACGCGACTCTTGCCGACGCGCGACGATAAGCGGGCGGCGGCGCCGAAAGCAAAGTTTAACCGCAAGACGGCGACCGCAGTGTGCACCGACGCCGGCGGTTACGTGCAGGCGATCGATCATCGCCGCATCGCCAAGGCCGGCAAAAGTCGAACGCGCGCGTCGAGGTAGGATTTCGTCCGGGCCACCACCTCGTTCCGGGCAGCGCGGTGGCGTGGATCGCGGGCTTCCGCAATTACGATGATCTCGCCCGCGAAATCCTCGCCAGTATTCTGATCGGCCGCCAGCGAAGCTCGGTTGAGGACCTTGAATTTTCGATCCGGCAGCTTGTCGAGATTGCCGAGCGCGCGCTTTCCCCCGGCATCAACGACCCGTTCACCGCCATGGCGGTGATCGACCGGCTAAGCCTATCGCTCGTCGCTATCATGCGGCACGGCCCGGCTCCCAGCGCGTGGCGCAGCGACGACGGCAAAGTTCGCGTCACAGGATCGGCGTCGACTTTTGAGGGACTGGTCGATATCGCGTTCGCCCAGATCCGCCAGCGCGCCGCCGATACTCCGGCCGTGATGATCCGCCTCGCCGACGATCTCGGGCAGCTGATAAATGTTGCCAACCCCGCACTGAGGAACGCGTTGCTGCGGCAACTGGAATTGACGCGCCAGGCCGGCCGAAGCGGCATTGCCTGGGCGGCCGACCGCAAGGCCTTCGAGCGGCGCATCAAGCGGGCGAAGCGGTCGAAATAGGGCATTGGATGGCGGTCTACTTCTTGGCGAGATCGATCCGGATCGACAGCTCCTTGAGCTGCTTGGCCGTCACCTCGGATGGCGCAGCCATCAGCAGATCCTCGGCGCGCTGGTTCATCGGGAACAGCACCACCTCGCGCAGATTCTCCTCGCCGGCCAGCAGCATGACGATGCGGTCGATGCCGGGCGCGATGCCGCCGTGCGGCGGCGCGCCATATTGCAGCGCGCGCAGCATGCCGCCGAACTTCGCTTCCAGCACGTCCTCGCCGTAACCGGCGATGGCGAAGGCCTTCTTCATGATGTCGGGGCGGTGATTGCGGATCGCGCCTGACGACAACTCGACGCCGTTGCAGACGATGTCGTACTGAAACGCCTTAAGGCTGAGAATCTTGTCCTGGTCGCTGGCGTCGAGCGCGAGGAATTCATCGGGGGCAACATTCGGCATCGAGAACGGGTTGTGCGAGAAATCGATCTTCTTGTCCTCCTCGTACCATTCGTACATCGGGAAATCGACGATCCAGCAAAAATCGAAGCGGTCCTTGGCGATCAGCTTGAGCTCTTCGCCGATTTTGGTGCGAGTGGGACCCGCGAACTTCACGAAGTCCTTCGGCTTGCCGGCAAGGAAGAAACAGGCGTCATTGACGCCGAGCTTGAGCTGCTCGGCGATCTGCCTGGTGCGTTCGGGACCGATGTTTTTCGCCAGCGGTCCGGCGCCGCCATCCTCGCCCTCGCGCCAGAAAATATAGCCGAGGCCCGGCTGGCCCTCGCCCTGCGCCCAGGAATTCATGCGGTCGCAGAATGCGCGGTTGCCGCCGGTCTTGGCCGGGATCGCCCAGACCTCGGCCTTCGGATCATGGGCGAGGATATTGGCGAAAATCTTGAAGCCGGAGCCGCGGAACGCCTCGCTGACATCCGCCATCTCAATCGGATTACGTATATCCGGCTTGTCGGTGCCGTATTTGCGCAGCGATTCCGCGAACGGAATCATCGGAAACTTCTTCGTCACCGGCTTGCCGCTGGCGAATTCCTCGAACACGCCGCGGATCACCGGTTCGACCGCGTCAAACACGTCTTGCTGCGTTACGAAGCTCATTTCGAGGTCGAGCTGGTAGAATTCGCCGGGCGAGCGGTCGGCCCGGGCGTCCTCGTCGCGGAAACACGGCGCGATCTGGAAATAACGGTCGAAACCCGCCACCATGATAAGCTGCTTGAACTGCTGCGGCGCCTGCGGCAACGCGTAGAATTTGCCCGGATGGATGCGCGAGGGCACCAGATAATCGCGGGCACCCTCCGGCGACGACGCGGTCAAGATCGGCGTCTGGAATTCGAAGAAACCGCTTTCCTTCATGCGGCGGCGGATCGAATCGATCACCGCGCCTCGCAGCATGATGTTGTTGTGCAGGTGCTCGCGGCGCAGATCGAGGAAGCGATATTTGAGGCGAATTTCTTCCGGATATTCCTGGTCGCCGAACACCGGCATCGGCAATTCGGCGGCCGGGCTCAGCACCTCGATCTCGGTGATGTAGATTTCAGTCAACCCGGTCGGCAATTCGGGATTTTCCGTACCAGCCGGGCGCTTGCGCACCTTGCCGTCAATCCGCACCACCCATTCGGCGCGCAATTTCTCGGCTTGCTTGAAGGCCGGACTGTCTGGATCGGCTACCACCTGCGTCAATCCGTAGTGATCGCGTAGGTCAATGAACAGCACACCGCCGTGGTCGCGGATGCGGTGACACCAGCCGGATAACCGCACGTCATTGCCGACATCGCCGATGCGAAGCGCGCCGCAAGTGTGAGTGCGATAACGGTGCATGAAAACCAGTCCGGCGGTGCGGTCTTGAAAAGGCGCGCGAAAAACGCATGGGGTGCCGGCTTTGTCAAGCTAGCGGCCATGATGCGGCTCGACAGCGTGGCGGCAATTGATAGGCTCACGATAAATGGCCAAAGCGACCCGCTCGAAACGCAAACGCGCCGCCGCTTCGAGTGGCGTCGAGATGTCGACCGGCGAAGCCACTGTCACGGCGCTCCTCGCGCACGGCCTCGATACGATCTACGCGCTGCCCGGCGTGCACAACGATCATCTGTTCGACGCACTGCACGGCGCGGCAGATCGCATCCGCACCTTGCACACCCGTCATAAACAAGGCGTCGCCTATATGACCCTGGGCGCCGCGTTGGCGACCGGCAAGCTGCAGGCTTACGCGGTGGTGCCGGGACCGGGGCTGCTCAATTTCGCAGCGGCACTGCTCACGGCATACAGTCGTCCGAGCCAGCTTCGCGCAGCGCTACGCCGCGCCTTAATACGCCGTGAGCCGAGCCTTATCGAAGTTCCAACCGGGCCGCTGCCGAGCCCGTGGCAATTCATCCACATGCCGCGCATTCGCGGGCGTCAGGCCGTTTGCCAGCATCGACCCAGATTACGATAGACTCCCCCTCATGAACCCGATCACCGCCAGCGCCGAACTTGCCGAGGTATGCGCGCACATGGCGCGGCATCCTTTCGTCACCGTCGATACCGAATTTTTGCGCGAGACCACCTATTACCCGCTGCTTTGCGTCGCCCAGATGGCGAGTCCCGACGAAGCCGTGGTGGTCGACGCGCTGGCCAAAGGCCTCGATCTCGCGCCGTTCTTCGACCTGATGAATAACGAGAAGGTCATCAAGGTCTTTCACGCCGCGCGCCAGGACATCGAAATCGTCTGGAACATGGCGAAGAAGATTCCGCATCCGATCTTCGACACCCAGGTCGCCGCCATGGTGCTCGGCTATGGCGATTCGATTTCCTACGACCAGTTGGTGCAGCGCATCACCGGCGACACGCTGGACAAATCGAACCGATTTACCGACTGGACGCGGCGGCCGCTGACCGAGGCGCAACTCTTTTATGCGGTCGCCGATGTCACCCACCTGCGCGAGGTCTATCTCAAATTGTCGGCCGACCTTGCCGCGCGCTCCCGCAGCGAATGGGTCGAGGCGGAAATGAAAATTCTTACGTCGCCCAAGACCTACCGGATGGACCCGGAAAATGCCTGGGAGCGGCTGAAAAGCCGGGTGCGCAAGCCGAAAGAACTGGCGGTGTTGATTGAAATGGCGGCGTGGCGCGAGCGCGAGGCGCAAAGTCGCGACGTGCCGCGCGGCCGTGTGCTCAAGGACGACGTGCTCGGCGATATTGCCGTGCAGGCGCCCACCACGGTCGAGCGGCTGGGCAATTTGCGCTCGCTGCCGAAAGGCTTCGAGCGCTCGCGCTGGGGCGAGGCCATCATCGCGGCGGTCGCGCGCGGCCTTGCCCGCGATCCCAAAACCCTGCCCGGGCTCGATCGCTTTCGTCCTGCTCCCAATGGCGCCGCTACTGTGGAACTGCTGAAAGTCTTGCTACGCATGACCTCGGAGCGCCACGGCGTCGCCGCCAAGGTGATCGCCACGGTCGACGATCTCGACCGCATCGCCGCCGATGACGAAGCGGACGTGCCGGCGCTAAAAGGCTGGCGCCGCGAATTGTTCGGCGACAAGGCGCTGGCGCTCAAGCATGGCCGGCTGGCGCTGGCAGTCGAAAAGGGCCGCGTGGTGGCGGCGGAGCGTGCGTGATCCGCTCATTCGCGTCCTCGGGTCCGGCTTCGCCGGCCCGAGCACAGGCTCTAGCGGAATCCAGGTGCCAAAGCGCGGGGTCGCCAATTCCGCGGGGACGAGCGGAGTAATTCTCGGGGTTAGGTTTCAGTCACCGGATCGCGGCCGATCACCCGCGCCAACGTACGCAACCGGTTCGACAAACGGTCGCCGCCGAGCCGGGCATATTTCCCCGGCAGCCTCAACACCAGGTCGCCGCGCTTTACCTGCGCCGGCGTGT
>JBPCQM010000016.1:0-7831 GCA_050998115.1 Pseudolabrys sp.
AGACCGGGCTCCGCGAGGGAGCCCGGTCTCAGAGTGAACCGGCGTGGGGCCGGTTACTTCCAGAGGGGAACATGCTGCGCGCCAGCTTGGTTCTGGGAGGGGCCATCCGGCAATGCAGCAAACGGAATTATGGGCGGCTGGCGGAAAGAAACAACGCTGAGCGCCGCATGTCTGCCATGTCCAAAACGATAATATCGTTCCCGTGAATGGGCCATTTGCTCTAGAAATTCCAGCGCTGCGCGTTGGCAACCAGGAAGTCGCGAAACACCTGGATGCGGGCGACCGATTTTAGCTCCTCGGGGTAAACAAAATAAGCGTCGAGCGCCAGCGTGTCGGCTTCGCCGAACAACTGCACCAGCCCGCCGTTTTCCTCGACCAGATAGTCCGGCAACATCGCGACGCCGAGGCTGCGCTGGCAGGCCCGCAGCAGTCCGAGCACATTGTTGATCGTGAGCGCCGGGGTTCGCGCGCCTTTGCCGTTGCGGCCGATCTCCAGCAGCCAGCGGCGGTTTTGCAGGTAGGACGGCACATTGCCGCCGAGCAGAAGGATGCGATGGCCGTTGTCGAGCTCTTCGTGGGCGCGCGGCGTGCCGAACCGTTTGAGATATTCCGGCGAGGCGTAGGCGTGGAAATGCACGGAAAACAGCTTGCGCTGGATAAGATCGGGCTGGGTCGGCTGGCGCAGCCGGATCGCCACGTCGGCCTCGCGCATCGCGAGGTCGAGCTCTTCGTCGGTGGTGATCAGCGTGATGTGGATGTCGGGGTAAAGATCGAGAAATTCGCCGAGCCGCGGCGTCAGCCAGTGCACGCCGATGCCGGGCGTAGTCGATACTTTCAGTTCGCCGTTCGGCCGCTCGCGGCTGTCGGTGAGCTTGGTGCGCGCCGCCTCGAGCTTCATGAACACTTCGTGCGCGGTGCGGTAAAGCAATTCGCCCTGCTCGGTGAGGATCAGGCCGCGGGCGTGGCGGTGAAACAGCGATACGGAAAGCTCGCCTTCCAGCGCCGAGACCTGGCGTGACACCGCCGATTGCGACAAGCCGAGACGCTCGCCGGCATGGGTGAACGAGCCGGCTTCCGCGGCGGCGTGAAACACCTTCAGCTTGTCCCAATCCATCGAGTTGTTTCCGGCTCGCATGTTATTCCGCCGCCGCGCGCCGTTCGTCATGCGCCGCCAGGAATTTCTCCGCTTCAAGCGCGGCCATGCAGCCTTGTCCCGCCGCGGTGACCGCCTGGCGGTAGATATCGTCGGTGACGTCGCCGGCGGCGAATACGCCCGGCACCGAGGTCGCGGTTGAGTGGCCGGCGGTGACGATGTAGCCGGACGGCTTCATCTGCACTTGGCCTTTGAACAATTCGGACGATGGCGTGTGGCCGATCGCGATGAACACGCCGTCGACGGCTTTCTCCGTGACCGCGCCGTTCTTGATATTCTTGAGCCGGACCCTGTTGACCTTGAGCGGATTCTCGGCGCCTTGCACGTCGTCGAGCACGCTGTCCCAGATCACATTGATCTTCGGGTTCTTGAACAGCCGGTCCTGCAAGATCTTTTCCGAGCGGAAGCTGTCGCGGCGGTGCACGACGGTTACCTTGGTGGCGAAATTGGTGAGGAACAGCGCCTCTTCGACCGCGGTATTGCCGCCGCCGATCACGATGACTTCCTTGTTCTTGTAAAAAAAACCGTCGCAGGTGGCGCAGGCCGACACGCCGTAGCCTTTGAACCGCTGCTCGGAAGGCAGGTCGAGCCAGCGCGCCTGCGCGCCTGTCGCGATGATCAGCGCATCGGCGAGATAGATGTCGCCGCTGTCCAGGTTCAGCCGGAACGGCCGCTGCGACAGATCGGCGGTGTTGACATGGTCATAGACGATCTTGGTGCCGACATGCTCGGCCTGGGCCTGCATCTGCTCCATCAGCCAGGGACCCTGGATCACGTCGGCGAAACCCGGGTAGTTCTCGACGTCGGTCGTGATGGTGAGTTGGCCGCCCGGCTGGATGCCCTGGATCAGGACCGGCTCCAGCATGGCGCGCGCGGCATAGATCGCGGCGGTGTAGCCGGCCGGACCCGAGCCGATAATGACGACTTTTGCGTGGGCTGTTTTAGCCATTGCGCGCCCCCTGGCGCCTAATCTGGACCGTTATCGCGGCCTCTTTTACGCCGCACAACATAAGGACTGTCCTGAGCTATGCAAGATACGCAATGCCGCGGACTCACAGGCCCGGGTTTGGCGCAACATCGGCGCGCAATAATGTTTCGCGAAACATTATTTCGCGGTATGGATTTCACTTCCTTCTGGAGTGTCCTATGCCCGCCCGCCTCGATGCCATCGACCGCAATATCATGAAAGAACTGCAGGATGACGGCCGCATCACCAATGTGGAGCTGGCACGCCGGGTCGGCATTTCGGCGCCGCCTTGTTTGCGGCGGGTCCGCGGGCTGGAGGAAGCCGGTTACATCAAGGGCTACCGCGCGCTGCTCGACGAGAAGAAGCTCGGCTACGAGATCACCGTGTTCGCCATGGTGCACCTAGCGAGCCAGGCCGACGCCGATCTCACCGCTTTCGAGAAGTTCGTGCGGGCGCAGCCGCTGGTGCGCGAATGCTGGATGCTGTCGGGCGAGATCGACTTTGTTTTGAAGTGCGTGGCGCCCGACCTCAAGACCTTCCAGGCTTTCGTCGACAAGCTCACCGCCGCGCCGGCGGTGCGCAACGTCAAAACTTCGCTGACGCTGCGCAATTCCAAGGACGCGGCGATGGTGCCGATGAACGAGTGATCGTTAAGCCGCGCGACTCTTTTGCTGCTTCATGAATGCCTCGGCGCGCTTTTGCATTTCCTGCGGCGCAACGTCTTCCATGTGGGTCGCGATGAACCAGCTGTTGCCGGACGGATCTTTGATGCCGCCGCTGCGATCGCCATAGAACATATCGCTCGGCTCCATGATCGAGGCGCCGCCGGCCTTGACGGCCTGCTGGTAGACGTTGTCCACATTGGGAACATAGAGATAAAGCGTTGATGATGTCGCCTTCGCCATCTCGCTTTCCTCGGCAATCATGATGCGGGAGTCGCCGATGGTGACTTGCGCATGCATGATCGATCCATCCGGCCGCTTGATGGGCTCGTGGGACAATTTGGCGCCGAACGCCTTTTTAAGAAATTCGATAATTTTCGTCGCGCCGCGCACGGTGAGATAGGGCGTTACTGTGTGATAACCTTCGGGAATCGGTTGTACGGACATGGTCGTCTCCTTGCGGTTGCTGCGAGGCGCCGACTGTCATCCGGAACTTCGCCTTTTGTTTGCCGTCCCGATGAAGATGTCATGACAATTCGCCACGAAACAGAAAGCCGCACCAAACGTTGCACTTGGACACGCTTGTTGACACGCAATGCGCTTGGAGCGTGGTGATGTTCCAGACTCTGCAAGTCGTCACGGTGGCTCTGGTTTCGATCGCGATGGCGCTGTCGCTTGCGCACGCGTTCGAATTGCCCGGCAAGCTGCGGCTCGATCGAGACGCCTATCTCGCCATACAATCGATCTATTATCCAGGTTTCACCTTCGGCGGCGGCAGCGAACCGCTCGGCGTTCTGGCAACGCTCGTGCTCTTGATGTCGACGCCAACAGGCACATTGGCATTCTGGCTCACTTTTGCGGCGTTGCTTGCCTTGGCTGCGATGCACGCCATCTTTTGGCTGATCACGCAGCCGGTCAACAAATTCTGGGTGGCCGGCGAAAAGCTCGGCGATATGAGCGCACGTTTCTTTTCGGTGAATGCTGCCCGCAGCGGCAACGCCGCCATACCGGATTGGACGGTGCTACGCGACCGCTGGGAATACTCCCACCTTGCGCGCGCGGCCTTGGCGGCCGGCGCTTTTATCCTGCTGGTGGTGTCGCTAACGCTTTGCCCGTGACGACGGGCTTGTTACCGACTCTAGCGCAGTTCGCTTTCAGGAATTTGAGCGGACTTGATTAGTTGACGGAGAAGGCCGCGCTTGAGCGCTCGGTTGCGGTGAACGGGAATTGACAGCCGAACAATGGTTCCTGGCTTTCCGTAAATGTGGTGACTTCCGTTAACGCGCAGCAGCGTCCAGCCCAACCGCTCGATGAGACGCGAACTCGCGGCCCGTAAAAGTTCTCATATCGCAATTTCGAGAACTCTTTCTTTGCCGTCAGTTTTTGACTTTTGAACATCCACCGAAAGGCATCCCTCGATCGCTTCGTGCAGATTCTTCATTAGCTCGTCGAGGGTTTCACCCTGCGTGGCACAGCCGGGGATTGCCGGCACCTCTCCCCAAAAACCACCTTCTTCGGCTTCGTGCACAATGACTTTGATTTTCATAATGAGAACTTACCGCCACTCCACCTTCTTCACTTCATAGCCCTTGGCGCCGCCCGGGGTGACGACTTCGACATTGGCGCCATTGGTCTTGCCGATCAGCGCGCGCGCCAGCGGCGAGGTGATGGAGATCTTTCCTTCCTTGGCGTCGGCTTCGGGCTCGCCGACGATCTGCCAGACCCTTTTCTCGTCGGTGTCTTCGTCGACCAGCGTGACGGTGGCGCCAAACTTGATGGCGTCGCCGGACAGCTTCGAGACGTCGATCACGTCGGCACGCGCCAGCTTGTCCTCAAGCTCGGCGATGCGGCCTTCGTTAAGCGACTGCTGCTCCTTGGCGGCGTGATATTCGGCGTTCTCCGAGAGGTCGCCATGGGTGCGCGCCTCGGTGATCTGCTGAATGATGCGCGGCCGTTCCACGGACTGGCAATGCTTAAGCTCGGCTTCGAGCACGGCATAGCCAGCGGCGGTCATCGGAAGCTTTTCCATCGTGTCTTTCTCCTCCTGGCGGAGCCTGATTGCGCCAATCGACGCTCATTCGCGCCGCCAGTCTGGAACGCAATTCGACTCCGGCAGCGGCTGGCGCTCACCGGAGTCCTTTGAAAAACGGCAAGCTAAAGAACCAGCTTGCCACTCTAATTAGCCAATCTTAACCAGCTTTGCCGTTGAAGTAGCTCTGCAACGTGTGCACCTCGAGGTCGCCCCCGAGATAGGCTTTGATGCCTTGCGCCGCAGCAACGGCACCTGAAAGAGTGGTGTAGTATGGCACTTTATGCAAGAGGGCGGCCTGTCTCAGGGAATGGCTGTCGGCCAGTGCGGTGACGCCCTCAGTGGTGTTGAAAACAAGCTGAACATCGCCATTTTTGATGGCGTCGACGATCGAGGGCCGCCCTTCGGTGGCCTTATTGACGCGGGTCGCCGCGACCCCATGTTCCATCAGGAACCGTTGGTTTCCCGAGGTGGCGATGATCTTGAAGCCCGAGTCCGCGAGCAGTTTCACGGCCTCCAGCACGCGCGGCTTGTCGGCATCCTTGACCGACACGAACACCGTTCCATCCTTGGGCAGGCGGGAGCCGCCGCCGAGCTGACTTTTAACGAAGGCGATGTGGTGCTCGCGGTCGAGCCCCATCACCTCGCCGGTCGATTTCATTTCCGGGCCTAGCACGGTGTCGACGCCGGGGAACCGCGCGAACGGAAACACCGCTTCCTTGACCGCCTTGTGCGTATAGCTCGGCGGCTTGAGCTTGAAACTCGCCAGGCTCTCGCCGGCCATGATGCGCGCCGCAATCTTGGCGACCGGAATGCCGATCACCTTGGCGACAAACGGCACCGTGCGCGAGGCGCGCGGATTGACTTCCAGCACGTAAATCTCGCCGTCCTTGATGGCGTATTGTACGTTCATCAGCCCGCCGACATTGAGCGCCAGAGCGAGCGCGCGGGTCTGCCGCTCCAGCTCGGCGATGGTCTTCTTGTCGAGCGAGAACGGCGGCAGCGAGCACGCGCTATCGCCGGAGTGGATGCCGGCCTCCTCGATATGCTCCATGATGCCGGCGATGTAGGTGTCCTTGCCGTCGCACAAGCAATCGACATCCACCTCGACAGCATCGCTGAGATAGCGGTCGATCAGCAGCGGGCTTTTTTTCGAGACCGTGAGCTCGGACGGCCGGTTGAGCGTGCCGGTGAGCCGCGCCAGGTAGCGGTCGAGTTGCGCTCCGTCGCGCACGATTTCCATGGCGCGGCCGCCCAGCACGTAAGACGGCCGAATCACGACGGGATAGCCGATCTCCTCGGCGATCGCGCGGGCGGCGCCGGGCGAGGTGGCGATGCCGTTTAGCGGCTGGCGCAACTTCAGCTTGTCGAGCAGTGTCTTGAAGCGGTCGCGGTCCTCGGCGAGATCGATCATGTCGGGCGAGGTGCCGAGGATCGGGATTTTTGCCCTTTCGAGATGCTCGGCGAGCTTGAGCGGCGTCTGGCCGCCGAACTGCACGATCACGCCGTGCAGCGTGCCGTTCGATTGTTCGGTGTGCAGGATTTCGATGACATCTTCCGGTGTCAGCGGCTCGAAATACAGCCGGTCCGATGTGTCGTAGTCGGTCGATACCGTTTCCGGATTGCAGTTGACCATGATGGTTTCGTAGCCGGCTTCTTTCAGCGCGAAGCAGGCGTGGCAGCAGCAATAGTCGAACTCGATGCCTTGCCCGATCCGGTTCGGCCCGCCGCCGAGGATGACGATTTTCTTCTTATCCGACGGACGCGCTTCGTCGGCGGCCTTGCCTGCGAATGGCGTCTCGTAGGTCGAATACATGTACGCGGTGGGCGAGGCGAATTCGGCGGCACAGGTATCGATGCGCTTGAACACCGGGCGCACCTTGAGCGCGCGGCGCTTTTTGGCGACCTCTTCGGCTGAGGTGCCGGTCAGTTTTCCGAGGCGGGCGTCGGAGAACCCCATTGCCTTCAGACGGCTGAACGCGCCGGCAGTGGCCGGCAGGCCGCGCTCGGTGATCGTTGTTTCGATTTCGATAATCGAGCGGATCTGCGCCAGGAACCAGCGGTCGATCCTGCAGGAATTATAAAGCAAGTCGTCGTCGGCGCCGAGCCGGATCGCCTGCGCCAGCTTCAACAGCCGGTCCGGCGTCGGCACGCCGAGCGCGGCGCGGATCGCATTTTTGTTGTCGGCGTCGTCGATGCCTTTCGACGTGTCGAAACCTTCGATGGCGATTTCGTCGAACCCGCTCAGCCCGGTCTCCAGCGAGCGCAATGCTTTTTGCAAACTCTCCTGAAAGGTGCGGCCGATCGCCATCGCCTCGCCGACCGATTTCATCGAGGTGGTGAGCACCGGCGAGGCGCCGACGAATTTCTCGAAGGCGAAACGCGGGATTTTGGTAACGACGTAATCGATGGTCGGTTCGAACGACGCCGGCGTCGCGCCGCCGGTGATGTCGTTGGCGATTTCATCGAGCGTATAACCGACCGCAAGCTTGGCGGCTACTTTGGCGATCGGAAATCCGGTCGCCTTCGATGCCAGCGCCGAAGAGCGCGACACCCGTGGATTCATTTCGATGACGACCAGGCGTCCGTCGGCCGGATTGACGGCAAACTGCACGTTAGAGCCGCCGGTCTCGACGCCGATCTCGCGCAACACCGCGATCGAGGCGTCGCGCATCATCTGATATTCCTTGTCGTTCAACGTCAGCGCCGGCGCGATGGTGATCGAGTCGCCGGTATGCACGCCCATCGGGTCGACGTTTTCGATCGAGCAGATGATGATGCAATTGTCCCGTCTGTCGCGCACCACCTCCATCTCGAACTCTTTCCAGCCCAGCACCGACTCTTCGATCAGCACTTCGCTGGTCGGCGAGGCGTCGATACCGCCTTCGACGATGTCGATGAACTCCGCCTTGTTGTAGGCGATGCCGCCGCCGGTGCCACCGAGCGTGAACGAGGGCCGGATGATGGCGGGTAGGCCAATGTCGTCCAGCGCCTTGAGCGCGTCGCCCAATGTCTTGACG